>JBBRVF010000139.1:0-4845 GCA_038247145.1 Solirubrobacterales bacterium
GAGAAGGTCGCCCGGGCGATCGCCAAGTCCGGCGACAACGGCTACCTGTGGTTTGCGGTCGGGATCGCCGGCTTCGTTTTCGATCCGAGGCGGCGTTTGCAGTGGCTGACCACCGGGGCTATCGCGCCGATCTCGATCGGGGTCAATTTCGGAGTCAAGCTGATCTTCAAGCGGCCGCGGCCGGTGCTCGAGGGCCTGCCGCCGCTCGGCGGCGCTCCGTCCTCGCTCTCTTTCCCTTCCGCCCACGCGACAGCTTCGTTCGCCTCGGCGACCGCGATGTCGCGGGTTGCCCCGGAGCTGCGCTTCGCCCTGTTCGGAGCCGCCGCACTGATGGCCGTCACCCGTCCCTACCTCGGCATGCACTACCCGACCGACGTACTCGCCGGGATCGCCCTGGGGACAACGGTCGGAGCCTTCCTGCCGCTGCCCGCGGTCGAGCCCGCCGACGGTGAGCCTGGCGGGAAATCCCCGGGAGAGGTCGGATGAAGGTCGGAATCGTCGGCATGCCGAATGCCGGCAAGTCGACCCTTTTCAACGCGCTGACCGAAGGCGGCGCCCAGACGGGCGACTACCCGTTCACCACGATCGAGCCGAACGTCGCCGTGGCCGAGGTGCCGGACGAGAGGCTCGACGCCCTGGTCGAAGCCCTCGACAGCTCGAAGATCACCCCGGCGACGATCTACTTCCACGACATCGCCGGGCTGGTCAAGGGCGCATCGGAAGGCGAAGGTCTCGGCAACAAGTTCCTCGCTTCGATCCGCGAGACCGACGCTATCTGTCACGTGGTGCGCGCCCATGCCGACAGCGGCGTGCCGCATCCGGACGGATCGGTCAACCCGCTGCGCGACATCGAGACGATCGAGACCGAACTCGTGCTCTCGGACTACGAACAGGCCGAGCGCCGGCTCGAGAGGGTGACCAAGCAGGCCCGTTCGGGCGACCCCGAGGCGATGGCCGAGCGCGACTGGCTGGAGAAGGTCCTGGGTGCCCTGGCCGAAGGCAGGCCTGTGCGCTCCGTGCCGGCACCGGAAGGCGCCCCCGACGCCGAGCGCCACCTTCAGGCCCTGACCTCGAAGCCGATGCTCTACGTGGCAAACGTCGACGAAGGCACGAGCGAGGTCCCGGCCGAGATCGCCGAGCTGGCCGCCAGACACGACGCCGTGGCAATCGCGCTCAGCGCCCGGATCGAAGGCGAGCTGGCCGAGCTCGACGCCGAGGAGGCGGCCGAGATGCGCGAGTCCTACGGGGTCGAAGGCGAATCCGGCCTCGCCAGGCTGGTCCGCGCCGCCTACGACCTGCTCGGCCTGATCACTTTCTTCACCGCCGGCGAACAGACCGAGGCGGTCGCCCGCAGCCTGCCGCGCGGCGGCAGCGCGCTCGAGGCCGCCGGGACGATTCACACCGACATCGCCGACAACTTCATCAAGGCCGAAGTGATCGACTTCTCCGAACTGGTCGAGCTCGGCACCTACGCCGCCGCCCGCGATCGCGGACTGCTCCGGATCGAAGGCCGCGAGTACACGGTCCGCGACGGCGACGTGGTCACGATCAAGGTTTGAGCGCGCCCCACCGGGCAGGTCAGCGTGGGAGTAGGGTGGGCCTGAGTCTCAGACCAGCCACAAAAAGCAGGTCCCGAAGCGACGGACCGGACGAACGAGGAGATTTCGAGAGTGGATTACAAGCTTCTGATGGGCGGCGAGTGGATCGAGACCGGCGACTGGGAGGAAGTGCTCAGTCCCTACGACCGCTCTCCCGTGGCCCGCGTCGCCCAGGGTGACGAAGAGACCGTCGACCGGGCGGTGAAGGTCGCCCACCAGGTCTTCTCCGAAGGCGGCCTGCCCCAGTACCGGCGGGCCGAAATCCTCGACCACGCCGCCGACATCGAGCGCGAAAAGCGTGACGAGCTGGCCGAGGCGATCTGCCGCGAGGCCGGCAAGCCGATCAAGACCGCCACGGTCGAGGCCGAGCGCACAGTCGACACACTGAAGTTCTCGGCAACCGAGGCCCGCAAGCTGACCGGTGGCACCGTGCCGATGGAAGCCTCCTCCGGTGGAGTCGGAAAGCTCGGCGTGATGCTGCGTGTGCCCTACGGCGTGGTCGGCGCGATAAGCCCGTTCAACTTCCCGCTCAACCTGGTCGCCCACAAGCTCGGCCCGGCGATCGCCGCCGGCAACGCGATCGTGCTGAAGCCGGCCGGCCAGACCCCGGTCTCCTCAATCAAGCTGGCCGAGATCCTGATCGAAGCCGGTCTGCCGAACGGCTGGCTCAGCGTCATCCCCGGCGGAGGCCGTTCGGTCGGTAACGCGATCGTCGAGCACGAACTGACCCGTGCGATCACCTTCACGGGTTCGGTCCCGGTCGGCTGGGGCATCGCCGGCAAGGTGCCCCACAAGAAGGTCAACCTGGAGCTCGGATCGAATGCGCCACTTATCGTCAACGATGACGGCGACTGGGAAACGGCCGCCGACAAGGCCCGTATCCACGCTTTTTCACATGCCGGCCAGAGCTGCATCTCGACCCAGCGCATCCTGCTCCACGAAGCGATCGCCGACCGGTTCATCGAGCGCTTCGTCGCCAACGTCGGCGGCCTCGTGGTCGGCGACCCGATGGACCCCGAGACCGACGTCGGCCCGCTGATCACCCCCGGCGACCGCGACCGGGTCAAGGAGTGGATCGACGAAGCCGCTGATTCCGGGGCAAAGGTGCTCACCGGTGGCGAGCTGGTCGACGAAGGCCGCTGTCTGGCCCCCACGGTGATCGAAGAGCCGGCGAAGGAGAACAGGGTCTGGGGCGAGGAGATCTTCGGACCTGTGGCGACAATCCACCGCTTCTCCAGCTTCGAGCAGGGTCTCGAGATGGCCAACGACTCGAAATTCGGCCTGCAGGCAGGAGTCTTCACCCGCGACATCGGCAACGGCCTGAAGGCGGCCGAGACGCTGGAGTTCGGCGGCGTCCTGATCAACGAAGTCCCCACCTTCCGCGCCGACCAGCAGCCCTATGGGGGAGTCAAGGACTCGGGCAATACCCGTGAAGGTCCGGCCTACTCGGTGATCGAGCTCACCGAAGAGCGCATGGTCACCTTCCAGGGCTGAGGCGATCAGGGTTAAACCCCTAGATTGAGCCCGGCCTGACGGGTTAGGTTGCGTTTACGGCCGTCTGCGGAGGAGACCGGCGCCACCGGCGCGACAACTTCCGGCGGCGAGTAACGACGGAAGGCGGAAAACGTGGGTACGATCAACGGCGGCGAACTGTTCGTCAGGGCGATGGCGGCGGAAGGACTGAAGTTCCTGTTCGGCCTGCCTTCCCCGACGGTCGACCCGATCCTTGCCAACCTCGAGGAGAACGGGATCCGCTTCGTCCCGGTCCACCACGAGTCGGCCGCAGTGCATATGGCCGAAGGTCTCTACAAGACGACCGGCCAGGCCTCGGCCGTGATCGCCAATCCCGGTCCCGGCTCAGCCAACCTGATCCCTGGCGTGATCACCGCCAGGCACGAGGGCGTACCGGTCCTGGTGATCACCTCCCAGCACCGGCTCGGCGTGGTCTACCCCTCGCCGCCGACCACGTTCCAGGGCCAGGATCAGATCGACGCCTTCAAGGCCGCGGTCAAGTGGGGCGGGCCGATCTTCCAGTGGGAGCGCACCGCCGAAGTGATGCGCCTCGCCTTCCGAGAGATGTGGAACGGGCGGCCCGGCCCGGTCCAGATCGACATCCCGGCCCCGATCCTCTACGAAGAAGGCGACGAGTCTGCCGCCCCGGTCCGCCCGCCCGAGGCCTACCGCGCCTCCGAACCGCAGGCCTCCGCCGCCCAGACCGATGAAGCGGTCGAGCTGCTGGCCGGGGCGACGCGCCCGGTGCTGATCCCCGGTGCCGGTGCCGACCACTGCGGGGCGCACGACGAGATCCTCGAAGTGGCCGAGACGCTCGGCTGCCCGGTCGTTCCGACCATGGCCGGCCGCGCCACGATTTCGATGGACCATCCCAACTACGTCTTCGGCTTCGGCGAGGCGGGTATCGCGGCGCGCAAGGAGGCCGACGTGATCCTGGTCGCCGGCTCGAGGCTCGGCAACCTCGACCTCCCATACGACAAGTACTGGGGCGACGGCGAGGGCTGTTCGCTGATCCAGATCGACACCGACCCCGGCAACATCGGGGTTTCGCGACCGATCGTGCTCGGCATGGTCGCCGACGCGAAAAATGCACTGGCCGGCATCGCAAAGGGACTCAAGGAGCGCGGGGTCGAGCCGAAGAGCCGCGAGGACCTGGATCGCTACCAGAACCTCGACCGCGAGTGGCACGAGACACAGTTCGGCGTGGTCAGCGACTGGGAGGGGGCCGGCATCCACCCGGGACAGGCGATCGAGAAGGTCGCCGAGGTGTTCGGCGACCAGGCGATCTACACAGTCGACGGCGGCAACACCGCGCTCTGGGCCTACTCATTGCTTCCCTCGACGCCGCCGCGCTCCTACCACTCGATCCTTGAGCTGGGGATGCTCGGTACTGGCATCCCGTCGGCGATCGGTGCCAAGTTCGGCAAGCCGGACCGCGAGGTTGTCTGCGTCACCGGAGACGGCGCCGCGGGCTTCAACATCATGGAAATGCAGACCGCCAGGCGCGAGGGGGTCAAGGTGACGACCGTCGTCCTGGCCGAGGGCAACTGGACCATGGAGGAGCCCAACGAACTCGCCCTCTACGGTCGCACCTTCGGAACCGAGATCGGCCCGGTCCGCTGGGATACGATCGCCGAGGGCCTCGGCTGTCACGGTGAGCACGTCGATTCGATCGAGGAGATCGAACCGGCGCTGAGGCGGGCGCAGGAGTCGGACCGTCCCGCCGTCGTCGCGA
>JBBRVF010000140.1:0-4835 GCA_038247145.1 Solirubrobacterales bacterium
AGCTACGACCGGATCGACAACTTCGGCCGACAGAGCCCCGAACGGCTCGTGCCCGGCCTCGATGAGCTCGAGCCGGGGCAGCGGTTCATGCGCATCTTCGAACTCGCCTCGTTCGAGTCCGGAAGGTCGATCACGCTCGAGGCCACCAAGCCGCAAAGCGTCAGATCGGTGGTCAGCTACGTGGCCGAAGATCGAGGTCCGGAAAGCTCACGCCTGCTGGTCAAGTACGGCGTCGAATACGGCTCGCCCTGGGCTATCGCCCCGATGCGCCTGATCCTCCCCCCGGGAGACCTCCTGATGATGCGCCGCCAGCTGCTCAACCTCAAGCGCCTCGCCGAAACGACCTGACCGCCCGGGCCGCGGCGGAGGACTTCACGCTACCGCGGAGAAAATTCGCCAGGTGCCCGGCACCCCCTTGAGTTCCTGCTCACCGCGGTCGGCGAGGACCTGGCCGGAGCCGACGACGAGGTCTCTCACCGTGCCGCTGACGAGGACCTCTCCCGGGCCGGCGAGACCGCTCACCCTGGATCCGATGTGGACGGCGAGCCCGCCGATGTCATCGTCGGGTAACAGCTCGCACTCGCCGGTATGAAGGCCGGCGCGGATCTCGAGGCCGAGTTCGCGGACTCTGTCCCGGATCGCGGTCGCTGCGTCGATCGCCCTGCTCGGCCCGTCGAAGACCGCCAGCGCCCCGTCACCCAGTGACTTCACGAATCGCCCGCGGTGACGCCGGACCTCGTCCCGGACCAGGGCGTCGTGGCGTTCGAGCAGTTCCTTCCACGGACGGTCGCCGAGTTCGGCGGCGCGTCCGGTGGAATCGACGATGTCGGTGAACAGCACCGTGGCGAGTATCCGGTCGCTGATCGGCGGGCGACGGGTGCCGGTCAGGAAGTGTTCGACTTCATCGGCGACCTCATCGGCCGCGCCCAACCAGATCGGACCGGGGCCCGAGAACTCCAGATAGTGCGCGTCCGGAATGTGCTCGGCCACGTAGCGCGAATGAAGCTCGTGGTAGGCCGTATCCTCCTCCGGCCTCATGACCAGCGTCGGACACTGGATGCTCGGTAGCAGTTCGCGCACGTCGGTCTGCCCGTGGAGGGCGAGCGAGGCCGCGAGCCCGCCCGGACCCATCGCCAGGCGTTGCCAGCGGGCCCAGGCCTGCCGGTGGCCCTGCCTCGCAAGTCCGGAGATGAAGCCTTCTTCCGATGACTCATTTCCCCAGTTCTCGACAGTCCTACGGACTCTGGCCGACCGCTCCTCAGGGCTCGATGCGAACTTGTAGTCCGGACCCGAGATGGGCCGGGGATTCGGAGCGATCATCACCATCGCCCGGACCAGATCGGGTCTGGAGGCCGCGAACATCGTGGCGAGAGAGCAGCCCTCCAGAATTGAGAACAGCGCGGGTTGCTCAGCGCCTACCGCCGCCAGCACCGCCTGAACGTCGTCGACCTGGCCTTCGAGCGGTGTCTGTCCCGCAGCGCCGTCGGACATGCCGTTGCCCCTGCGGTCGAACAGAATCAGACGCGCGAACGAGGACAGTCTCTCGAGGAACTCGGTAAAGAAGGGCAGATCCCAGCTGAGCTCGATATTCGAGACGAGCGCCGGCACCATGACCAGGTCCAGAGGACCTTCACCCAGCACCTGGTACGCGATCGCAATCTCACCGTTTTTCGCGTATCTGGTCTGGGGACGCTCCACCCGGCAAGTCTAGCCCTGGTCAAAGGCCATGCCTGCGGTCGCTTGGCCGTCGGCTACGATTGAGCCATCAACGGTGCCGCGTACATCCTTGACGCCGTCGCCGCCGAAGGCGTGGACCATGTGTTCATGGTTCCCGGCGGGATGAACGATCCCCTGATGACGCCGATGAGCTCGCACAGCGAGGTGACGCCGATCGTCGCCGCGCACGAAGGCGGCGCCGCCTACATGGCCGACGGCTACGCTCGCGCTTCAGGAAAGCTCGGAGTCGCCTTCGGCATCGGTGGACCGGGAATCTTCAACATGGTCACGGCGCTGGCCGCGGCGCGGACCGACCGCTCGGCGCTGCTCGCCATCAGCGGCGAAGTCCCCACCGGACTGGAGGGCAGGGGCGGGTTCCAGGACGCATCCGGTCCGGCGCTGGATGACATCGACGTCGTCAAGCCGGTCACGGCGGACAGCCTCAGCGTCAGCCGACCCGACCTGCTCGACCCGCAACTGCGCTCTGCGGCGCTGACGGCTTTGAGGGAGCGCTCGCCGGTCCACCTTTCGGTGCCTCTCGACGTACAGAAAGCCGACCTCGACTCGCAGTGGACCCGGCTGCCCGAGTCGGCCTACCTGCCGGGCTTCCTCGACCGCGAGGCGAGCGATCAGGCGATTTCGGGTTTCGGCGACGGACAGTCAGGCCCTGCGAACGCGATTATCCTGGCTGGTCCGGGGGTCGGCCATTCCGGAGGAGCCGGCGCTCTGCTGGAGGTCAGCCAACGCTTCGGGATCCCGGTGGCTACGACGCTTGGCGCGAAGGGAGTCTTCCCCGAGCAGCATCCGCTCTCGCTCGGGGTTTTCGGCTACGGCGGGAGTTTCTGGGCAACCGAGGCGGTGCTCGATCCTGCGGTCGAAGTACTGATCGTGATCGGATCGGCGCTCTCGCAGCGTGACACCATGGACTGGGATCCCGCGATGTTGCCATCGGAGCGTTTCGTCCACGTCGACGCCGACGCGAGCCTGATCGGTCGTACCTGGGCCGCGGGGCTGCCGGTGGTGGGCAGCCCGCGGGCCTTTCTCGAGCGGTGGGTCGCGCTGGACGGCGATGCGGCGGCCGGGCTTGACGCTGGTAAGGAGGTCCGTGCGAAGTTCGTGACCGAGATCAAGGGCCGGGGAGAGCGGGCATACGGACTCGAAGACGCGACTTCCGAAGCTGACCCGATGCATCCGGCGAGAATGGTCAGTGAAGCGCGGCGCGCCTGTCCGCCAGAGACGGTGCTTGCGGTCGACTCCGGGGCTCACCGTGCCTGGTGCGCGCAGTACTGGCCGAGCTACGGAACAGACGACTACCTTTCGCTGGCCGACCTCGGACCGATGGGCGGCGCGATCGGCCTCGGCATCGGCGCCAAGCTGGCCCGGCCGGACCGGCCCCTGGTGATCGCGACGGGCGACGGATGCATGCTGATGCACGGGCTCGAACTCCACACCGCGGCCCGCCACGGAGTCAATGTCGTTGTCCTTGTTTTCGATAACCGCTCCTACGGCAACATCTGGTACCGGGCCCATTCGATGGGTGAAGGGCCCGAACGCCTGACCGACATCCCGGGAATCGACTGGCCCGGCTTTGCGAGGGCGATGGGCGGTGACGGAACAGAGGTCGAGCGACCGGAGCAGATCGCCCCCGCATTCGAACGGGGATTCGCCGCCACTGGACCGTTCGTCATCTCAGCCAGGGTCGACAAGACCTACCCGACTCCGATCGCGCCGTGGAAGAAAGCGGTCGCCGAATGGGAGGACAACCACTGACATGGCGGCTTTGCCCGACCCCAGAGATCACAGCGGTCCCGAGGCCGCGAGGGCGATGGCGAACATGGCGGCGGCTCGTTCTCATGCCGACGGTCGGTCAGAACTCGGTCAGGTCTATATCTCGATGTTCAACAATCCCGGCGTGGCGGAAAAGGTGGGCGCGCTCGGTGAGCAGATCCGCTTCGAGGGCTGCCTGCCCGACCCGATCCGGGAGATCGCGATTCTGAGGTTCGCTTACCGGAAGGGGTTGCGCTACGAGTGGGCCCACCATGCGCGGCCGGCCACACTCGCAGGCCTCGCCGGGGACGAGATCGCATCGCTGGCGACGGACCGTGCCGAAACGATCGACGACCCGCTCCAGCGAGCTGCGATTGAGATTGTCGACCAGGTCGTGCGCGGGGAGTCAATTCCCGCCGAGCTTCAGGAACGTTTCACCGCCGAGTACGGCAATGAAGGTGTGGTCGAACTGGTCGCGCTCTGCGGTCTTTACTCGCTGATGGGATTTACGGTCAATTCCTTCGACATCGCAATCGAGCCGGGGCTGCCGGAGCCCCCCTTCTGAGGTCATCGTCGGTGGCGAGTATCCGCCCAGTCGATCCGAGCGCCGAGGCAGGGCGACTCAGGCAGCTTCTGATGCGCGCATCCAATACCGGTGTTGGCCGGAGCGTCGGAATCAACCTCGCTGCGAAGGTGGACCCCTTCCTGCTCCGGATTTCGGGCGGCCGTGTGGCGACCACCGCTTTCTTCCCGGTGGTCACGCTGATCGCCCGCGGCAGAAAGAGCGGCGCGGAGAGGCAGACTCCGCTGGTCTACTTCACCCGCGGCGACGAGGTGATCCTGATCGCCTCGAGTTTCGGCCGCGAGAAGAACCCGGCCTGGTACTACAACGCGACCGCGAACCCGGAGGTCGAACTGCTGGTCAAAAGCGAGCGGCTGAGCTACGGGGTCCGGGAGACCGAAGGCGAAGAGCGTGAGCATCTGCTTGACCTCGCCGAGCGGCTCTATGCCGGATACGGCAGCTACCGAGAGCGAACCGCCGGTATCCGCCAGATCCCCGTCCTGGCCCTTACGCCGCGCTGAAGGCCGACGGGATCTTCAGAGCAGGTCGTCGATCTGGCCCATGGCGGCGGTCATGCCCTCGACCATGCCCATCTCGACCAGCTTCTCCATGTCTTCGACCGATTCGAACTGGCTGTTGATGGTCATCCGCGTCGGGCTGTCAGGCTCATTGCCCGCTTCGATCGTGACGCGGAAGAGTGCGCTGGGTAGGGCCTCGTCTTCTTCTCCCGCATCGTCGGCGAAGCCGTCCTGTATTTCGAGGCCATGCGGCGGTTCGACCTTGAGGACCA
>JBBRVF010000141.1:0-4791 GCA_038247145.1 Solirubrobacterales bacterium
CTGGAGGTCGGTGTCCCGGGCCGATGACTTGACCCAGACATTCAGGCTGGAGGCCCCACCGATGACGACGTCCTTGTCAAATGTGGTCGAGATCCAGCCGAGGCCGTTGCCGTCGGAGATCGGAGCCCAGTCGTAGTCCGGCTGGGCAACCCATGAATCGGTCTCGCTGGCACCGTTGAGGGTCTGAGGCGGACGGGCCGACGGATCGCCGGTGTAGGCGGCGGTACTGAGCTTGCGCGACTTCCTGCTGTTCAGCTTGCCACCTTTGCCGAGGTACCAGGTTGTCGGCTTGGTCTGCTTGATCGGCCAGGTGTTGTAGTTGATCTCCCAGGCGGCACCGATCGCGCCGGGGGAGCCGTCGATCGCCGCTCCGTTGTCCATGAGCAGACGGGTCCGCTTGTACTTCTTCCTGAAGTCGGCCTTCGCCTGGGTGACGCTGGTGTAGTCGGCGAACTGCGACTGCTCGACCGGCAGCGCCGGCGCGTCGGCGAGGAAGTTGTACAGCTCCCCGCTCAGAGCCAGAACAATCGGCGGGACTTCCGGGATCCGATCGGCGACGAACAGGTTCATGAACTCGGTCCAGCGGGTGATCGTGCTCGGGCCGAGCGAGTCGGCATGAACACCGTTCTGGAGGTTGAGCCAGACGTCCTTGTTGCTCTTCGGGAAATCCTTCAGGCTTTCCACGAAATGACCGCCGGTCTGCTCGTCCTGGAAGGACCCGACCAGGAAGGTCGGCACCTCGATCCGCTTGATCCACTTGCCCGGCGAGCGGTCTTCGAACAGGCGCCGCTCCCGGAAGGGGAACTTCTGGATCAGCTTGTTGTAGTCCTGGGTCTGCAGACGCAGCGTCTGGTTGGCGGCGCACCTCGGGTCGTAGTTGACATTCTCCGGGTCGGAGAGAATCTTCGCGTAGGCCTGCCCGCCCTCGGGGGCGGGTTCGGCGTTATTCGCCCGTTCGGTTATCCACGAGAAAGCAAATCCTTTGTTGAAGATGCCGCCCGGGTAACCGGTGCCCGAGTACACGTCATCGGTCACCGACAGCGGCGAGATCGCGGCCAGGTTCGGCGGCTGGGTACCGGCGGTGAACAGCTGGGTGATGCCGGAGAAGGAAATTCCGCCCATGCCGACCTTGCCCTTGCTCCAGTCCTGGGCCGCAACCGCTTCGACCGCGTCATAGCCGTCGTAGGTGGTCGGCAGGCCGAACAGGTCGAAGGCACCGCCCGAGCAGCCGGAGCCGCGCATCTGGACGGAAACCACTGCGAAGTCGAGCAGCGGGCCGATCACCGAGCCGACCGCGGTAGAGGTGGCCGGGGCCAGCGGGTCGGACGGGCCGTCGCCGATTACCGAGTCGAGCAGCGAGTTGGGAGCCGCAACCTGGTATCCGGAGTACTCGATGAAGGTCGGGAAGGGTCCGTTGGCCAGCGTCTTGCCGACCGGCAGGCGCACGGTCATCGCGAGTTCGACGCCGTCGCGCATCTTGACGTAGTTGAGGCCTTCCTCGAGCCCGATCCTGTCGTAGAAGGACTGCTTCGGATTGGCGTCGGGACGGCGAACGGCGAACTTGCTGGTGCCGTAGACCTCGCCGTCCTTCTTCAGTCGGACCGAGTAACCCCGGCCGGGATTGAGGTAATAGAAGACCTTGCTTCCGAAGCTGTCCGCGGTGGACTCGCGAAGGACCTTGTTCCTGGGGGAGACCAGCATCAGGCTGTCACCTGGCTAGGAGTTGACCACGTAGGCCTCACCTACGCTGCCGCGGGCGTTGAAGGTGGCCGGAGCGGTCTGCTTCGGCGCATTCGGCTTCTTTGACTTGGCCGTCGCGACCCCTGACAGCATTCCCATGCCGACGAAGAGGCCGACCACGGCAATCATCAAAGCTCGGCTGATTCTCCCTGCACTCATAAGTATCTTCCGGTCTCCCAATTGGTCCACGAGCAGGCTACCGCCAGCTGCCGAAGGAGGAACGATACAGATACCCGTTCGTTTACGCAAGTGGCGGATCACCCGGCCGGGCAGCCGAGCATGGCTTCGTGGGCTACGGGGCCAGGCGCTGAATCGACCAGCCGTCGCCCTCGGGCAGGTAACGGAAACGGTCGTGGAGGCGGGCCCTGCGTCCCTGCCAGAACTCGATCTGCACCGGGCGGATCAGGTAGCCGCCCCAAGACGGGGGCCGGGGAATCGGATCGACCCCCTCGAACCTCGCTTCGGCCTCGGCGGTCAGCTGGTCGAGTTCGGATCGGGGGTCGCCCAGCGGTCGACTCTGTGGCGAAGCCCAGGCGCCGATCTGGCTTCCGCGGCCGCGAGAGGCGTAGTACTCGTCAGACTCGGCTTCGGGGATCCGTTCGACCGAGCCGCGGATCCGAACCTGCCGGTCGAGTTCGACCCAGTGAAAGACGAGCGCCGCTGACGGCCGGGCCGCAAGCTGGCCGGCTTTGACCCCTTCGTGGTTGGTGAAGAATCGAAAACCGCTTTCGTCTGCGCCCTTGAGCAGCACCATTCTGGCGTCGGGCATTCCCTGCTCGTCGACGGTCGCGATGCACATCGCCTCGGGCATCGGATTGACCTGCGCCGCCTGCTCGAACCAGTCGTGGAACTGGGCGATCGGATCATCGACCAGCTGCTCGCGGGCGAGCGGCAGATCGCCTCTCGATGGCTCGATGTCCTTCAATTCAGGCTCGGGTCGTCCGGCATGGTGGCGAGCAGACGGAAGTCCCCTCCGCGGCGGGCCACCGCTTCGGACCAGAGGTCGCCGACGGCAAAAACGTCTTCGGGGTCCGGTTCACCGAGAATCCAGGCGTCGTTTTCGAGCTCTTCGTCGAGCTGGCCGGGGCCCCAGCCGGCATGGCCTACAAAGACCCTCGCCCGAAGGACCTCGGAATCCCCGTCGAGGTCGACCACTCCGATCTTCCCGGTGACCGCGGCGGCCGACCGGTCAGGCTGCTCGAACTCGCCGAGCACGACGATCGAGTCCGGGGCCACGGGACCTCCGACCCAGAGCGGGGCGCCCCTCTCGACCAGCGGTCCGAGGTCGGGCACGAGTTCGGCGACATCGGCGTCGGCCCTGCGGTTGAGGATGACGCCGAAAGCTCCCTGCTCGGTGTGTTCGACGATCAGCACGACGCTGCGCCTGAAGAAATCGAACAGGCTGGGAGCGGCGATCAGGAGTTTTCCTCTTTGCGATTCGGCCATGGTTGCTTGGGCTTACCTGACTATACGCATGCGTTCCCGCGTACTTCCCACATGAGTTCCCGCGTACTTCCCGGTTCTGGCGCCGGACGCGGGGACCGGACGGGTCCGTTTGCCACCGGCACGTCGCCGCCAGTCACGCGAACGCGGAAGAAACCCGAATCGGCTACTGTTCTACGCCGCAATCATGGGTAGATATACCGGACCAAAAGAGAAGCTTTCAAGACGCGAAGGCGTGGACCTCGGACTGAAGGGCGAACGTGCCCTCGGTGGCAAGAGTGCCATGGAGCGTCGCCCCTATCCGCCGGGCCAGCACGGCCGCGGTCGCAGGAGGGCATCGGAGTTCTCGGTGCGGATGCGAGCAAAGCAGCGGGCCAAGTCGATGTACGGCCTGCGCGAGCGCCAGTTTGCCAAGCTTTTCGACCGTGCCAACCGCGAAGAAGGCATGGCCGGCGAGAACCTTATGCGCCACCTCGAGAGCCGCCTCGACAACGTCGTCTACCGACTCGGGCTCGCGGCAACCAGGGCCCAGGCCCGCCAGTTCGTTGTCCACCAGCACATCACGGTGAACGGCAAGCGGCTGGACCGTCCTTCCTATGAGGTCGCTGCCGGCGATCAGATCGCCGTCAAGCCGGACTCCTCGATCGAGCCGAGGGCCCGTCAGTCAACCGACACGGCCGGCCCGACTCCCGCCTGGCTGCTGGCCGACCACGACGGACTCAAGGGAACGGTCAACCGTCTCCCCGACCGCAACGACATCGCCGCTCCGATCGAAGAGCGCCTGATCGTCGAGCACTACTCGCGCTGAGCCTTCCGGCTTCGCGCTCGGTCACTCGCCGGTCAGCTGACCCTTCGCCAGGTCAAGCGCGACCGTAAGCAGTCCGACCACCGAAAGCGGGTCGGAGGAATCGGATACGAGTTGCACATGCATGGTCTGCTCGTCCTCGCCGGCGTCCTCGCTGAGGACGGCCGAGATGACCAGCTGGTCAAGGCGGGCGCCGGGCGTGTCGCGCTCGACCTGTTCCATCAGCTCCTGTGCGAGGGCGCCGATACGGGCAGAAGTAGTGGGCTCCGATTGGTTGCTCATCGCCCCACCCTATCGCCGGGTTCCGGATCGGTGCCGCTGAGGACGACCCTGCCAATAGACTGCCCGCTGTGATCGACCGTAACGTCGCGGCGCTGTTCGCTGCGATCGCCCTCCTCGCCGCCACGGCTCTGTCGCTTTCCCCGGCCGGGGCCTCCGCCGCCCAACAGCCTCCCGGTGCGGCAATCCTCGTGCTGATCCCGCAGGCGGCCAGTGCGGAGTCGGGATACGACGAATCGATCACCGACGGCCTGGCCTCCATTGCGCAGCTTTCAGTCGGCCTGACCAGCGCGACCCAGGGCTCCTACCGTCGCGGCCAGGCCCTGCTCGACATCAGTCAGGGCACGCGCGTTTCGCGCTCGACCTACTCTCCCGAGGAAGTTCCGCCGGCCGGCCGGCTGACCCCGGTGCGGCCCCTGCCGCCGGGCATCCGCATCAGCACCGTGCCGCGGGCCCTGCGGGCGGTGAAGCTCAGTACCGGGCTGGCAATCGGTCGGCGCGCCGAAACGGCCCCCCAAACCATC
>JBBRVF010000142.1:0-4773 GCA_038247145.1 Solirubrobacterales bacterium
CCGAGGTCGGCGGCGATCTCACCCGAACCGTCGGTTGAACCGTTATCAACCACGATCGCCTGGTATCCGTAGGGGATCGCTCCGAGTACGCGCGGCAGTGCTTCGGCCTCGTCGAGGACCGGCAGAACGACATCGGGCATGTTCAGGCTTTTTCGTCCCGGGAGGCGCGCGCGACGCGCCGCAGCTTGACTGCGTAGAGGATCGCCGAAACGGTGAATACAACGGCGCAGATCCCGAGCCAGCGCCCCAGAAATACCCCGATGTCGAGGCCGGTGCTGGCTGCGTATCGATCGGCGCTGAGGCCGAGGATCAGCGGGAAGATCATCACGAATGAGATCGCACTGAGGATGAACGGCACCCGGAGATAGTTGATCGCGGGATCGCCGACTTCGGCCACCGGCTTCGGTTCGGCGGCCCCGACCGTGCGTCCGGCCACGAAGTTGAGGGTCGAGTACAGCGGGAAGGCGATCATGTCGTGGGCGACGATCGCCAGCCCGAAGAACAGCAGGGTGCTCTCAGGCGCGGGTGACTTGAAGATCATGAAGAAGCCGTAGCCGGCGACCGTGAAACTTGCGATGACCGCAAGCAGGTGTAGCGGAGAGGCGCCGTATGCCTTGCGGAACAGCGCCATCAGGCGGCCTCGAATTCCATGCTCGAAACCCACTTGGTGTTGTGCACGCCGGGGAGGGCCGGCACGATTACCCGGGCCGGGAAGCCATGGTTCATGGAGAGGTCTGCCCCGTTCACCCGCAACGCCAGCAGGCTCGTGTCATCGTCGATCTGGATCGAGCTGAGGTTCGCCTCTTTGAAGGACCCGGCTTCCTGGAGAGACTTGACCAGCACGCTGGAAGCGCCGGGGGTGCCGGCCGCCACAGCCAGATCACGCAGTCTCACTCCGGTCCAGGTCTGCGTGGTAGACCAGCCTTCGACGCAGGCGATCGGCAGGTCATAGGTCTGCTGCGGCATCGCCAGCAGCTGCTCGCGGGAGAAAGAAACTGTCTTTCCGCCCTTGAGCTCGAGTCGCCAGCCCGGTCCGGTCATGTCGGGGGTGACGTTCACGGCCTCGGCGGTCTTATTCACCTGGAAGTCGTTTGGCCCGTCACCGTAGTCGCGTCCGCGAGGTGCCAGCAGGGCGAACTGGCGAAATGATTCACCGAGGCTGGTCTGGCCGACCATCATCAGGCCGAGGCCGACCGAAGTGGCGCCGATCGTCCCCAGCATCATCCTTCGCGACACGGTCGGCGCGGCCGGCTCGAGCGCCGTGGTGCTGTCTTCCTGGTAAGGCTCGGGCTTGGTCTGCTTGAGCCCGTACTTCATCGGTCGGACGACGCCCTGCTCGTTGAAGGACTTGCGCACTGTTGAGTATTTGAGCGCGACGTGGAGGGCCAAAGCAGCGAGGAAGACGAAAGCCGCGTAGTAGTGCGACGGAATGAAGCTGAAGTTCCACGGGTAGTAGAGCTGGATGTTCATCAGCCCGGTGAAGAAGACGAACAACGCCCCGCCGACCAGCAGAGCCAGCGAGAGACGTTCGAGCAGATGGGAGACCGATCTGACCGGTGGCCACTCGAAGAGCTTCGGCATGACCGACCAGAGCTTGGCGATCAGAATCGGGATGGCGATCACCCCGGAGGTCACGTGAAGGCCCTGGGTCAGTGCGTAGAGAAAGGGCCATCCGGCGGGCCATTCGAAGGGAAAAATACTAAAACCGAGGCCTCCCTCAGGGAGAAAACTATTGTCGCCGTAGGCCAGCTGGGACAGAAAACCTGTCAGCGCACAGATGATGATCAGGGGCAGCAGCAGCGAACCGAGCAGCGAGCTCAGCCAGGGGCCGCGCAGCGGGCTCTTCCAGAATTCCGGCCGGGTCGGACCGGGCGGCGGCTCCGCCGGAAAGAGCCTGTCAGGGAGCTTCACTCGACCAGCTCGCGGTCCGGGGAAATCCGCTGGATGGTGGCGTTGGTCCGGCTGGCGACGAAGACGTCTCCGTTCGCCGGGTTGACCGTGACGGTATTCGCCTGTCTGATGGTCGGATAGGTCGCGACCCGGCGCGGAGTGCTGCCGCTTATCGAGTAGCCGGCCAATCGGTTGGTGGCGGTGAGGGTCACCCAGAGCAGCTCACGCTCCGGGTCGACGGCAATTCCGTACGGCACCCCCGGGGCGGGCACGGTCGCGACCTCTTCGGGCTCTGGGCCGATCCGGAACTTGCGCACGACATCGCCTTCGGTATCGGCAACGTAGGCGTACTCACCGATGGTTTCGATGTGGGTCGGCCCGGTACCGGCCGGGATCTGACCGAGTTCTTCTCCGGTATCCGCGTCGTAAACCTGGAGCACCCTCTCGGCGACCGTGATCACAGATATGTAGCGGTTCTCGGTCGCAGCGATTCCGCCGGGCTGAGCCGGTGCCGGCAGGGTCTGGACGACCTCGTCTCCCTTGATCACAGAGACAGTATCGCCGAACTCGTCGGCTATGAAAAGTTTTCCCTGCGCGGAGGTCGCGTCGTGAGGGTGCTCGCCGGTCGCTATCTCGGGGCCGATCGGCCGGTCGGGGCGGATCTCCCTGATTTTGTTCGCCGATTCGATCGGGACGATTACGTTTAGTCCACCGGGGGAGAGTCCGAGATGTCGGACCGGGTTGGTCAATACGTACTGCCTGCGGATGGAGAGCCGTTCCGGATCAACGAAGGCCAGCCGGTACGGCTCACGCAGTCCCACCGCCACGCTGTTTGAGCGCTCGTGGAAGATCATCCCTTCGGCACCCATTCCGATCGCCCGGACCTCTCCCGTCGGCTCCTGGGTCAGCGGCGGCGACTCGGCCGGCTCGGCGGCAGGCCGGAACTCCTCGTCGCCACCACAGCCGGCTGAAAGCGCGACTGCTGCGAACAGTGCGACCACCAATGCGGCCACCGATCCCCGGGGGCGCAGCGCGCGCTGTGGTCGATCAACTCGTCTTTCCACCTGGCGATTGTCTCAGATGTCAGGGACCGACTCGACGGCTGTAGGGTCGCGCTATGGCGGAAAGGGTGCTGGTCACCGGAGGGGAAGGCTTCATCGGTTCGCAGATCGTCGACCTGCTGGTCGAGTCCGGCCGGGAGGTCAGGGTGCTCGACTGCCTCCACCCCGCCGCCCACGCAAACCGGCCCGACTACCTCAACCCCGGCGCCGAGTACATCACCGGTGACATCAAGGATCCGGACGACCTCGAAAGCGTGCTTGGCGGGGTCGGTGCGGTCTGTCACCAGGCGGCCATGGTCGGTCTGGGAAAGGACTTCGGCGACGCCGAGGAGTACGTCGCCGACAACTGCCTCGGCACGGCCCGCCTGCTCTCGGCGCTCTCCAGGTCCGGCTTCGCCGGTCCGCTGGTTCTGGCCAGCAGCATGGTGGTCTATGGCGAGGGTGGCTACTCCTGCCCACGGCACGGTTCGGTGCGGCCTCTGCCCCGGACGAGAGTGGATCTTGAGTCGGGCCGGTTCGAACCGTCATGCCCCGCCTGCGGGGAGCGACTCACACCCAGCTCGATACCGGAAGACGCGCCAACCGATCCGCGCAGCGTTTACGCCGCCACCAAGCTCCACCAGGAACACCTCTGCGGCCTGTTTGCCCGGGAATACGAAGGTGTTGCCTACACCGCGCTGCGCTACCACAACGTTTACGGGCCGAGGATGCCCCGGGACACTCCCTATGCAGGGGTGGCCAGCATCTTCAGAAGCGCCGTGGCCGCAGGCAAGGCTCCATCGGTCTTCGAGGACGGCCGGCAGATCCGTGACTTCATCCACGTTCAGGATGTGGCCCGGGCGAATCTGCTGGCCCTCGACGCCGGCACCGAAGCCGCAGGCGTCTACAACGTGGCCACCGGGCGCCCCCGTCCGCTGATCGACATGGCGACCCTGCTGACCGGCCAGGCCGGCCCGGACGCCCCGCCGCCCGAGGTAACCGGTCAGTTCCGCCTGGGCGACGTGCGCCACGTTTTCGCCGATGCCGGACTCGCAAGGGAGCGGCTCGGATTCGAAGCCCGGATCAGTCTGGAAGAAGGAATGGAGGAGTTCGCTACCGCCGAGCTGCGATGACCAGTCACCAGATCGTGTCGAACAGGACCTGAATCGCAATCGCCTGGGCAGCCAGGGCAACCAGCACCGGGGTGAGGCTGCGCGCCGGCAGTGCCCTCGCCGCCGCAAGACAGGCGAAAGGCACCAGGAAGATCCAGATCCTTTCCGTCTCCGCCTTGGTATAGCCGGCGATCACCGTGATCAGGATCGCGGTCGCCAGCGCCACGGCGGCGATCTCCCGGCTGCCGAGCGAGCGCGAGGCGAACCACGCAACCGGACCGAGCATGACCAGAAAGGCCGCCGGCGAGCCGAAGAAGTAGAAGAGGTAAGGCCTGACCTGAGCCACGCCCTTGTAGTAACGGTCGTGGGTGGCGTCGATCGCCGAGATCACGTCGAACCCGGCGAATGCGGCCAGGGCTCCATAGAAGACCAGCAGCGTCGCCCCACAAAGTACGGCCACCGCCAGCATCGAACCGAGGCCGTCCCGACGCCAGCGGACGATTCCGGCCCAGCCGCCGGCGACCAGCAGCGCGTAGGAGAAAAACGAGGCGAGCGCCAGCATGAAGGCACCGAAAACAACCACCGGCAACCGGGTCGAAAGCAGCCCGAGGACGGCTGCCAGAGCGAGCGTTGCGAAAAGCGCGTCCGGAGCCGAAGCCCCGTAGAGCAGGGCGGTCGGCACAAAGACGAAGAGCAGTCCGGCGATCCGCGCGGTCTGCTCGTCATAGAGC
>JBBRVF010000143.1:0-4767 GCA_038247145.1 Solirubrobacterales bacterium
GCCGAACAGGAAGGCCCAGAGTGCCGGCAGCATCCTCACGTATACCCATGGCTTGCGGCGGGTGAGCCACAGGGTCAGGTCAGCCGCGGCCGCGACCAGCATGATCAGCGGTGAGAGCACGGTCATCAGCAGAAAGGCCAGCAGCTCGGCCGAGATACCGAGGATACGTCGTCCGATGCGGGGCAGGAACGGTCCCTGATCGGGGAAGAGGGGCCCGAGGCCCGGGGTCTGGACGCGCATCCGGCGATGGTATTCGGCGCGGGTCAATGCCGGGGTCCAGCCGGGCGGACGATTACCCGTACCATTCGCAATCGATGAACGACCGGGCAGAAAATTGGTAATCGCGATCGACGGGCCGGCCGGCGCCGGCAAGTCGAGCGTCGCCCGGGCCGTCGCCGAAAGACTCGGTTTCACTTACCTCGACTCCGGGGCCATGTACCGGTGCGTGGGGCTGACCTGCCTGGATTGGGGCGCCGACCCGGAAAAGTCGGGTGAAGCGACCTCGACCTCCGAGTCGATCGAGATCTCCTTTGAGGACGGCGACGTGTTGATCGACGGCGTTCCGGTGACCGATGAGATCCGCACGCCGGAGGTGACCGAAGCCGCTTCCAGGGTCGCCGTTCACCCGGGAGTTCGTTCGGCCATGGTCATCGAGCAGCGGCGACTGATCGAAGCCGGCCGATATGTGGCCGAAGGGCGCGACATCGGCACCGTGGTCAGCCCCGACTCCCCGCTCAAGGTATTCCTCATCGCTTCGCCGAAAGTCAGAGCCGGGCGCCGGGCGGCCCAGGCCGGGGGAGACGTCTCCGAGATACTCGCAGCCCAGAACGAAAGGGATCGGCGGGACACCGAACGGGAGTACGGAGCATTGAAGGCTGCGGATGACGCGGTCGAGATCGATACGACTGACCTGACGATCGACGACGTGGTCGCTCGGATCGCCGACCTCGCCGCCGAGCGCGGACTCGCCTGATCATGGCGTCGGTTCCCACAGTCGCCGTAGTCGGCTTCCCGAATGTGGGAAAGAGCACGCTGGTCAACCGTCTGGCCGGGGGTCGAGAGGCGGTCGTGCACAGCGAGGCCGGGGTTACGCGTGATCGCAAGCGGGTGCGCTGCGATTGGAACGGACTCGAGTTCGACCTGCTGGACACCGGCGGCATAGACCTTGATGACGAATCCGAGATGGCAGCAGACATTCAGCGCCAGGCGAGACTGGGGATGGAGGAGGCCGACGCGATCGTGCTGGTCACCGACGGCAAGTCGGGCCTGCGTTCCGGCGATACCGACCTGGCCAGACAACTGAGGAGCTCTCCTGTGCCAGTGGTCGTCGCCGTGAACAAGTCCGATCGGGCCGACGACCAGTATCTGGCGGCGGAGTTCCACGCCCTCGGCCTCGGCGAACCGTTCCCCGTCTCGGCTACGCACGGGATGGGGACGGGCGATCTTCTCGATCGCGTGGTCGACGCCCTCGGCGATCGGCCTCCCCGGATCGAGGACGACGGCAGCGTCCGGGTGGCAGTGATCGGCAGGCCGAACGTCGGCAAGTCATCTCTGGTCAACCGGATGCTCGGTGACGACCGGGTGATCGTCTCCGAAGTCGCCGGAACGACCCGCGACGCGATCGATACCGAGGTCGAAGTGGACGGCCGACGGATGGTGCTTGTCGATACTGCTGGCCTTCGGCGCAAGTCGAAAGTCGCCGGCACGGTCGATCACTACGCCCAGCTTCGCTCCGAACGGGCGATCGAGCGGGCCGACGTGGCGATCGTCGTCTGCGACGCATCGGAAGGTGTGCGCTCGGAGGACCTCAAGGTCGGAGAGACCGCGATGAAGGCAGGCTGCGCGACCTTGATGGTGATGAACAAGTGGGACATCACCGAGGCCGACATCGACGATACAAGGGCCCGGGTCGCCCGCAAGATGAGGCTGCGTCCCGATGTCGTCACCGCATCGGCGAAGTCTGGACGCAACGTGGCCGGGCTGCTTTCGCGGGCCGCCGAACTCGCCGACCGGGCATCACAGCGGATTCCGACGCCGGCCTTGAATCGTTTCGTCGCCGATATGGTCACCACGACTCCGCCGCCGTCGCGTCGTGGACGCAGGCTGAAGCTGCTCTACTCCGCCCAGATCGAGGTCAGCCCACCGCGCTTCTCGATCCAGGTCAACGACCGCCGACTGATCGTGAGGGACTGGGCCTACCACCTCGAAAACCGCTTGAGGGAGGCCTACGGCCTCGAAGGGGTGCCGCTAGTGATCGATTATGTGCCGCGCAGCAGCAACCGTTCCGGCCATTAGGTCAATAGGCTGCCCGGAATGTCTTCTGAAACGAATTCCGCTCCGAAGCTCGCCGAAGGCGAGCACCTGTTCACCTCCGAGTCGGTCACCGAGGGTCACCCGGACAAGATCGCCGACAAGGTTTCCGACACGATCCTCGACGCCTGTCTGGACCAGGACCCCAACTCCAGAGTGGCCTGCGAGACGCTGGTCAATACCGGAATGGCGGTCATCTCGGGCGAACTTTCGACCAAGGCCGAGATTGACGTGACCGACCTGGTCCGCCGGACGATCTGCGAGATCGGCTACGACAACGGCGAGGTCGGATACGACGGCAACGCCATCGCCGTCCTCGTGGCGCTGGACAAGCAGTCGCCGGAGATCGCCCAGGGAGTGGACGAGGGAATCGAAACCCGGGTGGGCGGGACTTCGGACGAGTTTGATCTCGCGGGCGCCGGCGATCAGGGAATGATGTTTGGCTACGCGACCACCGAGACAGGGTCGCTGATGCCTATGCCCATCCAGATCGCCCACCGGCTCTCCGAGCGGCTGATGCTGGTCCGCAAGAACGAGACCCTGGATTATCTGCGGCCGGACGGCAAGACGCAGGTCACCGTGCGCTACCAGGACGGCAGGCCGATCGCGATCGAGAGGGTGCTGATCTCGACCCAGCACGACGAAGGTATCGACGAGCAGAAGACGCTCAGGGCCGACCTCTGGGAGAACGTGATCCTGCCGGTGCTGAACGAAGAGTACGGAGAACTGCTCGACGAGAACGCGCTGTACGGCAGTCTGCTGATCAATCCCACCGGCAAGTTCGTGATCGGTGGGCCGGTCGGCGACGCCGGGCTGACCGGACGGAAGATCATCGTCGACACCTACGGAGGTGCCGCGAGGCACGGGGGAGGAGCTTTCTCCGGCAAGGATCCGTCCAAGGTCGATCGCTCTGCTGCCTACGCAGCCCGCTACGCCGCCAAGAACGTGGTCGCCGCCGGCCTGGCAGATCGCTGTGAAGTGCAGGTCGCCTACGCGATCGGTGTCGCCCATCCGGTCTCGGTCATGCTCGAGACCTTCGGCACCGGAAAGCTGCCGGACCAGCGGCTCTCGCAGATCGTCACCGACGAATTCGACCTCAGACCCGGGGCCTTTCGCAGCTACCTCGACCTCCATCGTCCGATCTACAAAGAGACCGCCGCCTACGGGCATTTCGGCCGCTCCGACGAGAACTTCACCTGGGAGCGCACCGACAGGTCCGACGCTCTGGCCGGGGCCGCCGGCCTCGACTGAGCGCCTTCGGGGCGCAGCATTCTCGAAATCCCTCACAATCGGGCTCGTTCTGAGTAGAATCGGCCGACCGGCCTGACGGAGGTGTATCGGCCGGAGTGCGCTAAAGAACTAGGAGGGTAGGAAACGTAGTGGCCAGGCCACAGGGACCCCGGCACCTCGATTATCGAGATGCCATCAGGAGCAGCGACCCGCTTTTCAGGTCCGCAGGTTTGGCCTTGGATCTTTCCGTCCGGATGATCCCTTCGCCGATGGCGATGTTCCTCTCGCGCCCCGGTCCGTCCAGCCCCCGCCTCGTGGTTGTCAAGGCGGACCCATCACTAGCGACCGACCCCGAAAACTTCGCGAGGGAATACCTCGAGATCAGTGGCGATGCTCACCCGCTCCTCGACGCGGCTGAGGTTTCGAGCTCGGTCTCGCTGCTGGGTACGGACGAGTTGAACGACCGGCCCGAGTTCGCCGACAGCGAGTTTGCGCAGGTTTTTCTTCCCCGCTACGAGCTCGAATACGCGATGGCCCTTCACCTCAAGATCGGAGCCGATCAACCGGACGCCGGCGTCGCAATGTTCCGGACCGCCGGTGAGCACGACTTCACCGATCGCGAGAAGGGCTTTCTGCGCCATTCCGGCGCGGTACTCGCCCACTCGTTCCGCTGCGCGCTGGAAGCCGAGTCTGCGATTCCCGAACGGACCGGCCACCTGGCCATGTTGACCGCTCGTGAGCACGAGATCGCCAGGCTCGCAGCGCTCGGGTCGAAAAACGACGAGATTGCAGAGAAGCTCCAGATTTCACCAGGGACCGTGAAGACCCACCTTCGCAACATCTACTCGAAGCTTGAAGTTGACTCTCGGGTACATCTGGCGATGCGACTCGCCGGCCACTGACCGACTGCCCCGAACTGCCGATACTGCCGGCAGATCTACTCCCAACGGCGTAGAGCGGACCGAGTAGAAGCGTCCGACTCTCTACCCGGTCCGGCGTAACTTCGAGCCTGCTCCCGCGCCTTTGCTGTCTGCTCCAAGTTATTGGTCCAGTCGCGCACAGGCTTCAAAAGCCCGTCGCCCGACCAACTGAAGACCGAGGCAGAGAACGCCTCGAATTCAGAACGTAAGAGCAGAAACGTTAGAGCAGGAGACGGAACAATGAAATCAGCAAGAACTCACGGACGGATCATTCAGACCGCTTCAAACGGAACGCCTTCGGTCAGCC
>JBBRVF010000144.1:0-4668 GCA_038247145.1 Solirubrobacterales bacterium
AAGCTAGGCCCGGTTCGCTCAGGGATTCCTCTGCGGCAGTGACCGAACAGCTACATTTCAGTCATGGAAGGATCACCGTTTGACATGTTCGGCGACCCCGACGAGCTTCGGGCCCGGATGCAGGAGATGGCCGATCAGATGCAGTCCTCGCAGCAGGTGGCCTGGGCCGACAACGCGATTCGGCTGGCGGTCGAGATGACGGTCGCCTCGATCAACCGGCTCGAGCTCACCGGCGGATCAGACGAGCAGGCGATTCAGGTCCGGGACGCGATCAGGATCGTCTTCCCCGAAGCCGTGACCCTGGTGCGCGAAGCCCGCCAGGGCCTGCGCTGAACCGGCTTCATTCAGAGCTTTTCTCGGCCTCGGCCGGGGACGGTCCGGTGCTGGTCCTGATCCACGGCACCGGGACCTCCTCGGCCTGGTTCGAGCCGGCCCTGCCAGGACTCTCGGCGGACTGGCGGGTCGTCACTTTCGACCGGCCCGGATGGGGCCGGTCGCCGTCTCCTGAGGACTACCGCAGGACGTCGATCGCCGAGCAGGCGATCGGCGCGGCGGGAGTCCTGCGTGAGCAGGGTGTGGAGCGGGCCCTGGTGCTCGGTGTCGGCCTCGGTTCAGTCGTCGCGCTCGAGCTGGCCCAGGCCGAACCGGATCTGGTCGAAAGTGCCGTGCTGCTCGAACCGCCGCTGCTCGACACGCTGACCGGGGCGACCGAGGGCATGTCGGTGGATGTGGCGGCGATTCGCGACGCCGCCGACGAAGGCGGAGAGCAGGCGGTGTGGCGGCTGTTCCTGTCGGGCGGCCTGCCTACCCTCGGCGCCGGGGCCGAGCGGCTCGGCGAAGTTGCCGCCCCGACCCTTCCCGGCGACGGATCCGGTGGAGCCGCGGACCACCACGACGACCCGGCTCGCACCCTCCTGGTCGAGTTGCCGGCGGTTCCGGCCTGGCCGCTCGACCCGGTACGCATCGCGGGGCTGGATGCTCAGGTCACGATTGCCACGGCTCCGTCTTCCCCCGCCCTTCTGGTCGAGGCCGCCGACGCTCTGCTGTCGAGGATCCCTGGGGCCGAGCGGGCCTTCGCCGATGCCGACGGGCCGGCCGGCATCGCCGGACTGCTCAGAGAACCTTGAGACGAATCAGGTAGACGCCGCCGCGACCGAGGAGCCCACCGAGCAGCTCGATCGGAACCGCGAAGAGAATCGAGGGGATCGCCAGCGCCACGGTGATGAAAGCGTCGAGACTGCGTCGCCACGACTTGCGCGCCGGTGTCGCATGGGCCCGGCCAAAGCGGCCCAGAGCGAGGTTGTGACCGAAGGTGAACATGTTGATGCCGCTCTGCCACATCAGGAGGATCCCGACACCCGGCCGCCAGCGAGCGTTGTCGACGAGCTGATCTCGGCTGGATACCAGCCGACGAATCGATTCGGGTGTGAAGCGGTAGGCCCGGCCGGTGCCGACACCGCTCCAGGCCCCACCGGTGAACAGCGCCTGCAGGGAGGCCTTGTTCTCGTAGACGATCTCGCCGTCTCCGGTGGCACCACGCTCGAGGTCGGCAAGCGCGTCGGTTGCGGTGCCGGTGCGACTGAGTACGCCCAGTCCGCAGGCTTCACAGCGATGGGCCAGGCCGGAATCGACCGGCAGCTCGACCCAGAGAAAAAGTGGCTCGCCGCAGGCCGGACACGGGGGGTTGTCCGGGCCGGCACCGGCTTCGAGGGGAACGGTCGGCAGTTCGGGGCGCACAGTCGCTGTAGCGTACCCACGTGATGGACAACGGTGACTCACAGTCGGATCGACGCTTCGAAGGCCTGATCTCAACGGCAGCCCCCCTGCTGGATCTGATACTCGCCGTCGGCGACCGTGTCTCCAGGCTGATCGAGCCCAACGACTACGAGTACTACCCGGTCCGCGACGAAGACCCGGATGACGCCGACGGGCCTCGGGCTTCGAGCCGGTAGGCTCTCCCGACCTCAACTTCCCGGACCCGAGGCAGCCCTCAGATGATCAGCAAAGAACAATTTCTCGAACGCGAGCGCCGCTGGGCGATCATCGCCGGTATCGCTTCGGTAGCCGGCGTCGCCCTGATCCTGGCCTCTTTCGGCGCATCGGCTTCAGGTGTGCGCACGGTCGCCGGTGTGGCCGACCGGCTGATGGACGTCGATTCCGACCGCAGCGCCCTGGTGATCGCCAGCGTCGTCCAGTGCATCGGCTGGTTCCTGCTGGCAGCGCCGCTTGTCTATCTGTTCAAGGCGGCGTCGGCCCGCGCCCCACAGGTCCGCCGCGGCCTGATCGGCGTGGTCATCGTCGCTCCGATCTTTCTCGGTCTCGGCGGGCTGCTCAGCGCCGTCTCCGTCCTCGATGCGGCTACCGAGTTCAAGGACACACCGGTCTCGGAGGTGCAGGCCTGTGTCGCCGAGAAGCAGGACGAACTGACCGCCGGTGACGATGCCGCTGCGGACGAGCCCGAAGCGACCACCGCCGACCTGACCGAGGAATGCCGCGACGACATCGCCCGCGATGACCGCACCGGCTCGTCGGTTTCCGGCATCGAGACCGGCCTCGGTCTGGCCGGCCTGCTCGGCTTTACGATCGCGGTCGTCTACTGCGCCCTGTGGGGAATGAGAACCGGCCTCCTGACCCGCGTCTGGGGTTCGCTGGGAATGGCCCTCGGCGCCGTCTTCGTCTTCTTCACCCTGTTCACGCTGGTCTGGTTCATCTACCTCGGGCTGCTTTTCGCCGGCTGGGTGCCGGGCGGCAGGCCACCGGCCTGGGCTTCGGGCGAGGCGATGCCCTGGCCGAAGGGCGGACGGCGCGGCGATTCCGACGGAGATGGCGACGACGGAGATGGCGGTCCGGCGGACCCCCGCGGCCCCGAGGATGACGGCCCGGGCGGGGCTGTGCTCGAGGGCTACGGCGAACCGGTGGACGATCGGACCGGCCTCGAGCCGACCGAGGCGCCGGAACCGACAGAGGCGCCCGAGATCGAGCGACGCAAGCGCAAGAAGCGAAGCAGCTGAGGCGAGGTCATGGCCGATCCGGCTCTGACCGTCGCCGAATTCATCGAGCTCCCCGTCGTAAAGGCCGCGCTACCCGAACTGGTGGCCGGCAGCCAGGGTTTGACGGCGGAAGTGCGCTGGGTCCACAGCCTCGACGTTCCTGACGTCTCCAACCTGCTGCGCGGCGGCGAGATGATCCTGACCACCGGGGTTTCGGTGGGCTCCGAGGCCACCGCCCAGCGTCGCTTCGTGCGCGACCTGGTCGCCGAGGGCGCGGTTGGCGTGGCGGTCGAACTCGGCTTCGCGTGGCACCAACAGCTGCCGAAGGCCCTCGTGGACGAGGCCGGGCGTCGCGGCCTCCCGATGGTCGCCCTCAGGCGCGGGGTGCGTTTCGTCGAGGTCTCCCAGGCGGTGAATGGCAGCCTGCTCAACAGCGGCTACGCACTCGCTCGACGGGGCGAGGAACTCCATCGCAACCTCGACCGGCTCGTGCTCGAAGGGGCCGGCGCGGAGGCGGTGCTGGCCGAGGTCTCCCGCCAGATCTCCAATCCGGTCGCACTCGAGGACGCCCGCGGCGAGCTGGTCGCCTTCAGCTCGTCGACCGAATCCGAAGCTTCGGTGGTCGATGCCTGGTCGGGCCTGAAGTGGTCAGATCGGGATGCCGCCGACGCCGAAGGCGCGGTGGCCATGCCGGTCACCGTCAGACAACGGATCTGGGGCAGGGTGATCGCGATCCAGGCCGGAACCGAGTTCGACCGCTTCGCCCCGATCGCTATCGAGAGAGCGGCGGTGGCCATCGGCCTCGGCCTGATGAGGGGCGGGGAAGAAGACGAGCTGCGTGCCCGCTCTCGGGGCAACCTGATGTTCGAGCTGGCCGGCGGCCTGATCGATCCGCTGACCGCGACCCGGCGTGCCTCGACTCTGGGTTTCCCGCGGCGGCACGGTGAGCTGGTCCCGGTGGCCGCCGTCTGGAGGTCGGGCGCCGGTGGGATCGAGCACGGTTTCGAACGGGCCTGGGCGTCCCTGATCGCCCCGATTCGCTCGGCGCTTTCCGAGCCAGACCGGCCCGCTCTGGTCGGTTCGAGAGGCAACTGCATGCTGGGAGTGCTGGACCGCGGTTCAAGAGGTTCGGAGCCCGACGACGTCGCCTCCAGACAGCGACTGGCGAAGCGCTTCGCGACCGCCCTCTCCCGGCACGAGGTCGACCCCGACAGCGCCGCCCTGGCGATCGGCGCCGTGACCGCCGGCTGGTCGGAGATGCCAGAGGCGCTGGTCCGCACCCGCCTGGCGGCAGAAGCCGGCGCGGTGGGGCCGGTTCGCTCCTGGCACGATGCCGGCCGGACCGAGATCGGCCAGTTGCTGCTCTCGATGCGGGGAACCCCGGAACTGGTCGATTTCAGCCACGAGCGGCTCGGGCCCCTGCTCGACATCGGGGGCGAGCGCGGCCGCGATCTGCTCGAGACCCTCGAGGCATTCCTCCACTGCGGCGGCCGCAAGACCGAGACGGCCGGTCGCCTGGGCATCGAGCGCCAGTCGCTTTATCACCGCCTGGCGAGGATCGAAGAGGTCCTCGACGTAGACCTGAAGGACGGCGACTCGACACTCGCCCTCCACCTCGCGGTGATGATCAGGCGGCTGCTCTCCGGCTGATCCCGTCGGTCCGGGCACTCGGGCGGGC
>JBBRVF010000145.1:0-4663 GCA_038247145.1 Solirubrobacterales bacterium
CGATGCTCGGCACCCGCGGCTCGCGCCTGGGGCTCATCCTGCCGGGGCTGTTCGAAATGCAGGCCAAGGCGATCGCCCGGGCCGCGCTCGACGTGGCCGCCGACGGTCCCACACCCAGGGTCGAGATCATGCTGCCGCTGATCGCCTACGAAACCGAGCTCGAGCTTCTGCGGACCTCGGTCGAGGCGGCATTGAAGGAGGTCTTCGACGAGGCCGGTACGAGTCTGGAGATCCCGATCGGCACGATGATCGAGCTGCCACGGGCCTGCCTGGTCGCCGAGCAGATCGCCGAGAAGGCCGACTTCTTCAGCTTCGGAACCAATGACCTCACGCAGACCGCGCTCGGCCTGTCCCGCGATGACGCAGAGCGGGCCTTCCTGCCCGAGTATCTCTCGCGGGGACTCGTACCGGGGAGCCCCTTCGAGACGATCGACATCGACGGTGTGGGCGGCCTGGTCAGAATAGCGGCGACCAAAGGGCGCTCGGTCAAGCCGGGTCTCCCGCTCGGCGTCTGTGGCGAGCACGGCGGCGACCCGGCCAGCGTCGAGTTCTTCCACAGCGCCGGCCTCGACTACGTCAGCTGCTCGCCCTACCGGATCCCGGTCGCCAGAGTCGCCGCCGCCCGCGCCGCCCTCGACTGACCCCCCCCGTCGATACCCGACGACCGCGACTGCCCGGCCGGCTGCGACCCGAGGTCAGGCCCGGTCGATGGCGCGATTCGCCAGTTCGGCCAGGGTGACGCCGCAAAGCGATCCGGCGATCACGTCGCCGGGATAGTGGACCCCGGTGTGAATCCGCGAGTAGGCCACCAGGAAAGCGAGCACGGTCAGCGGTGGAGCGGTCCAGGGAAGATTGCGGCCGACCCCGGCGGCAAAAGCGAAGGCGGCGGCCGAGTGGCCTGAAGGAAAAGAGTGGGAGGTCGGCATCCTCACGTGACGGGCCAGCGGCACTCTGGCCGAGTCGCGATCGGGCCGCCTGCGCCTCGCCCACGGTTTGACCGCGACGTTCATCGTTGCCGAGGTCAAAGCGATCGAAGCGATTCCCCGGACTGCCGCCCGCCGCCCGTCTGCACCTCCGAGCGCGGCCAGTCCGGCTGCCAGCGCGAAAGAGATCCGCGAGTAGTTGGCCGCATGCGAGAGCCGGCGAAGCCCCGCATCCATTGACGGCGTCGGGCTGACGGCGACCGCCGCATAGACCGCCTGATCGAGTCGGTGAAGCTCCTCAAGCGTCTGGCGCAGGCCCTTGGCCTTCGCATTGGCGTCGCCAGTTTTCTCATCCATCGGCCTTGCCCCTCTTCTGTCCGCTGGCCGCCCGGACCACATGAGCCCGCTCGGCCGGCGGGCGACCCATCGCGATCAGGATCAGGGATCGGAGACCGCGGACAAAGCCCCGGGGCATCGCTGCCGACGGTGACGCCCCCGGATGCTCCCGCGAGATCCGCACCCGCAGGGCGGAGGGCCTGATCGCGAAGCGCAGCGGTGGCTCAACCGTGGCGGCCTCTCCGTCGATGCCGGCCGCCACAGGAGCCTGCGCGCTGACCTCGAAGTCGGTCGCGGACCACTGTCGCCAGGGCCGCTGGCGGCGGCCGAGTCTTCTATCCCCGTCCAGCGGGTCGGTGAAGACGGTCACCCCGAGCAGTCCGTCGTCGATCTTCGGCCTTGTTCCGGAACCGAGCTCACCGCCGAGACGGTAGCGGTTGTTGGAGACGAGAATCGCCACCCCGGCCTTGTGCTCGCGGCCGCTGGGGCTCCTCCAGCCGAGCTGCTGCCGCGGCTCATCGGGGTCCATCATTTCGGCACCGGTCGCCAGTAGCGTGCGTACTTTCGCCTCCCTGTAGCCATCTCGCTGGACCGCCTCGGCATAAACCCCGAGCGATACGTTGTTGACGAAGACCCGGCCGTTCAGCTCGGCCAGATCGACGACCCTCTCGCCACCTCCGACGAAGGCGTCGAGAGCGCCGACCACGTCGGTTCGATCAACCCCGAGGTCGAGAGCGAAGTGGTTGCGTGTGCCGGCAGGGATGCAGGCGTAAGGAAGATCGTGCTCGGCGGCGATTCCCGCTACCACTGCCTGCGAGCCGTCTCCTCCGGCCATCGCCAGGGCGTCGGCGCCGGCCTCGACCTGCTCGAGGACCATGCGCTCGAGGTCAGAACCGGGCTCCATCCCGACCGGTTTGATCCCGCGCGCTTCGGCCTCGGCGGCCAGCGAAAACTTTTCGGCCTTTCCGCCGCCGGACTTCGGGTTGAAGAAGAGCACCGCGCTGGCAGGGTCCGGCGCATCGGGCAACGGCACCCGGACCTTGAAGGCCCGCCGCGCGGCAGCCGCGGCCGCCGTGAGTAATGCGACCGTGGTCAGAAAGCGCCAAAATTCTCCGTCTCCTGAAAGCAGGACGAGCCCGCCCCCGAGCGCCAGGACACAACCGGCGAATCCGAGCAGCCGCGCCGGGCCGGCGCCGACCAGGCCGTACCAGCCCAACACCAGGGCCGAGGCGGCCAAGGCGACGAGAAGCACTCCTCGCGGGAAGTGCGAAATGACAAACTCAACCGCCGCCGCAGCGGCAAAGAGCCCGAGCAGGAGGGCCACCGCCGCCGCCAGCCGGTCACGGGATCTCACCCTGTGGGTCACCGCCGGAACTTTATTGGCGATCCGGACGAGAAGCCGGGACCCGACCGTCGCTGGTCAGCCGTCCGGAGCCTCGACTTCGATCCGCCCGTCGGCGGCAGCGTCGAGCATCGCCTGATAGTCGAGCTCGTTCTGGTCGGCATAGGCGACGGCGAAATCGGCCATCGCCCGGTCGAAAGTGTCGCTGGTCCCCAGATATGCGGAAAGGGCGAAGCGATTGCCCGTACGGGCGTGGGCGCGAGCCAGCACTCGACCGCAGATCCGCCCGTAGACGGTCATCGTCTTCGGGCTCATCCGATCGACGCGGGCCGATCCTTTCCAGTCCCAGAGCTGGCGCACGTAGAAGTCGCGCTCGATCCCGTCGAATCCTTCTGCCGTAGTCCAGCCGAGGAAAATGTCACTGGCAGACTGGGTCAGCTTCTGCCCCTCGACAACCCGCCGGCCGTGCTTGTTGAAGCGGCTGGCGCCGGCGTAAGGCTCGAGTACCGACTCCTGGGCTTCCTTCAGCTGAAGGAAGAGCGGGTCGCCCAGGTCACGCCCGACCATCAGCACGATCCAGGCCCGTGTACCGACGCTGCCGACACCGACCACCTTCATCGCCGAATGAACGTATTCGTAGCTGTCGAACAGAACTCGCCGATCGGGACTCAGGGTTCCGCGGTAGCCGGCGAGGATCTTCCTGACGCGGTCATCGAGGCTCGCCGCCTGGTCGGGGGGGACAAGTTCGTCGAGAGGCATCAGCGAGGGAGGGTCGTTGACGATTCGCAGCTTGCCGTCGACCACGTGGGTCAGCCTCGAAAAGGCTTTGAGTCTGTCCTTGCCCTGGGCTCGGGCCACCCCGCGTTCGAAGTTCTTCTTTGCCCTGGATTCGGCTTCGTCGGCCCACTGCGCCACCGCCGACTCGACATCGAGGTGCCAGTTCCAGACGTCCAGATTGCCCATCGCGGCGAACTCTGCCATCGCTCTCCGGTACTCGCTCGCCGTTTCGAGAACTGCCTGTCGCCGCTCCGACTTCTTGAAGCCACGGTCCCTGGCACCGATCTCGAAACTGGCGACCAGCCTCTTGATGTCCCATTCCCACGGACCGGGCACGGTCTCGTCGAAATCGTTGATGTCGAAGACCAGCCGGCGCTCGGGCGATGCGAAGCCGCCGAAGTTTGAGAGATGGGCGTCTCCGCAGGCCTGCACCCGGATGCCGGTCACCGGAGAGTGCGAAAGGTCGGATGCCATGATTGCCGCCGCGCCCCGGTAGAAAGTGAAGGCCGATACGAGCATGCGACCGTAACGCAGCGGGATCAGGCCGGGGAGCCTCGACTCGGCCTGGGCTTCGAGCTGCGTCACCGGATCGGATCGGTCCGGCGGCAGTTGCAGATCAGCGAGAGTCGAGCGCGGCACCAGCTTTCGCGCGGCCTTGCCTTCGGCGCGTCCCGCAGTCACATGCAGTCCTGCCTCGGGGACCTCCTCCAGAGTCCGTTTGCCGACCTTCTTCGCCTTCTTCTTCGCCTTCGCCATGGTAGGCGCATCCTATCCCCGACTGCCGTTCAGAACGAAGCGATACTCCGTACCGTCCGCCCGCTCAGGTCCGGGGCGGACTCGGCAGAAAGGCGCTCGTCCGATCGACGTATTCGGCGTATCCCGGCCGGCGCTCGCCGATGTCGGCCTCGGTCATCGCCACACCCGAGACCTTGAGCAGAAGGAAGATCATCAGGGCCGGACCGACCAGGGTCCAGATCGCGGCTCCGGAGCCGACCGCGGTAAGCCAAAGACCGATCCAGACGACAGAGTCGCCGAAGTAGTTCGGGTGCCTGGTGTAACGCCAGAGCCCGCGGTCCATCACTGCGTCGCGGTTATCCGGATCGCGCTTGAAAGCGCCCAGCTGAGCATCGCCGATTGTTTCGAAGGCCAGGCCGAAGGTGAATACCGCAACACCGACCCAGGAGAGCAGCGCGATCGAATCGCTGTCGGCCGCGCCGAGCGACTGGATCGGCAGCGAGACGATCAAGGCGATCAATCCCTGAAGGGCGAAGATGCCGAACAGCGA
>JBBRVF010000146.1:0-4643 GCA_038247145.1 Solirubrobacterales bacterium
AGCCATCGTCCTGCCGGCCGTGCTGACCTGGGCGGAGCGCCGGTGACCGGGCACACTGAAGACGTCGACCCGGAGCGGGAACCGGAGCAAGACCCCCGGCAGGATCTCGAGAGCGAGATCGACGAGCTGCTCGGTGGCGGGTCCGGCGCCGTCCCGGGACCGCGGGTGGACGACCCCGGCCCGGCCGCCGATGCCGGGCGTTCAGGCGCCGCCAGGCGCGAGCCGACAGAATCCGGAGCCAGGTCTGACCCGGCCGGGGCGATCCCCGCTCGGCAGGAAGAGCAGGAAGCGCCGCGCGGCAAGGTCAAGCTGCCGTTCAACTACGGCGCGCTGATCGGCCTGCTGTTCGTATTGATCATCGCCATCGCCGTCTTCAACCTGCTGACCAGCCAGGAATCCGGCACGGTCGGCATCGGAGATGTCGGAATCGGCGAGAAGATCGCACCGTTCGCTGTGCCGATCGCCACCTCTGACCTCCAGGGCGACGCCAACATCGATCCAGACGAAGCCTGCGACGTCCCGGGCGAGGACGTCCTGAGAATCTGCGACTACTTCGACCGGCCGATGGTGATCTCGTTCTGGTTCACCACCGGTGCTTCGGCCTGTATTGATCAGCAGGACGTCTTCGAGAAGGTGGCCGACCGCTTCGGTGACCGGGTCGCAATGGTCTCGGTCAACGTTCGCGACGACCGCGAGCGGGTCAGGGAGCTGATCGAGGAGCGGGACTGGGACGTGACGGTCGGCCACGACACCGACGGAGCTGTCTCGAACATCTACCGGGTCGGGGGCTGTCCGACCTTCCTTTTCGTTGCCCCGGGAGGGGTGTTGGAAAGGGCGGAGATCGGCCGGACCACGGTCAAAGAGCTGAGCGCGCAGGTACGCTCCTTTGCCGATGGCCAGTAAGTCGAAGAGAAAGTCCGCCCGCCGCCGGAAGCAGACCTGGCCTGAGCAGTCCGCGCCGCCCGGGCAGCCGGCGTCGCCGAAGCCGGTACCGCAGCGCGACAAGCCGCCGGAGCCACCATGGGGTTCGTTCCCCCTGACTCAGATCACCGTTCTGGTCGGGCTGATCCTGCTGGTGATCGGCTTCGTCACCGGCGGGATCACGCCAATGGTTGCCGGTCTGCTACTCGGCTCGGCCGGAGGGCTGGAGCTCTCGATCCGGGAACACTTCGCCGGCTACCGATCCCATACGACGCTGCTCTCCGGAGTTGTCTTCATGGTCGTGACCGGGGTGAGCTACTTCCTCATCGGCTGGGTGCTCTGGGTCTGCCTGGCGCTCGGCCTGACCTGCTTCGGTGTCGCATTCGGCCTGATGAGGCGGGCCTTTCAGGCCGCCAGCGGCGGCCTCAGCTTCCGCGTGCGCTGAGCACGGCAGGCGGGACCGACCGGTCGAGGGCCGGCCCCGGACTTCTCAGGTGCTCCGGCCCCGAATCAGTGGGGGCGGAGCTGGCTGACCAGGAGCATCCGTTGACGCTCGGTCAAAGTCTCGAGCCGCTTGTTCTCGTTCAGGCCGACCGAAGAGAGCAGCTTGCGTGTCCTTGTGCGCCCCCAGCGCGATTGGCTTCGCAGGAGTTCCGAAAGGGTCATCGTGCGGGTCTCCCAGGGGCATTCGGTGATCACCCTGGTCACCGGCACTTCGCCGCCGGCGATAGATCGCTTGAGCTCGGCCCGGGCCAGGCGGACCCGGTTGGCGCGTTCCAAAGCCTGAAGGTGCTGGGGAACTGAGTTTTCTGAGACGGGCGCTGGGCTGGCGGTTGCTTCCACTGACGGTCCTCCCTCGGACGGGTTGTTCTCGTGGATGGTCTACGGCATCGGACTCTCACGGGCGCGGCAGCCCCCTCCGATTCCCAGCCGCCCGGCCGAAGAATACGACTCAGGCGACGTCAACCAACCTATTCAACTGGCCCGGGAGCGTCAACGCCGAAAGGGTCAAAATGCCGCAAGTAGCAGTAATTTTTTTCAGGCCGAATGTTCGGGCGACGGCAGTTCGTCGAAGCCGCCGGCCACCTTTTCGATGATCCCGAGGGCCCGGTCGAGGTGGGCCTTTTCGTGGGTCGCCATCAGGCTGGTTCTGAGCAGCGCCCCTCCGTGGGGGACCGCCGGGTGGATCGCCACATTCGTATAGACGCCGGCTTCGAAAAGGGCCTTCCAGATCAGGATCGCTTTCCAGTCGTCGCCGATGACGACCGGCACGACCGGGGTCGTCGCGACCGAGCCGTCGGGCATGTGGCCCGGCTCGATCACCTTCAGGCCGATCGACTTCAGGCCTTCCCTCAGGTACTCGGAGTTGTTGAGCAGCTTCGAGTAGAGCGCCGGCCCTTCGGCCCGGCAGATCTTCACCGCCTCAAGTGCGGCTCCGACCGCGGCGGGAACTCCGGAAGCGCTGAAGATGAAGGAGCGCGAGCTGATTTTCAGGTACTCGACCACGTCGGCCGAGCCGGCGATGAAGCCGCCGCAGGAAGCGAGGCTCTTCGAGAAGGTGCCCATCCGCAGATCCACCTGGTCTTCGAGGCCGAACAACTCGGTCGCGCCGGCGCCGCGCTCGCCGAGCACACCGACCCCGTGGGCTTCGTCGACCATCAGCCGGGCGCCGTAGTTATGGGCCAGCTCGGTTATCCGCGGAAGGTCGGGAAGGTCTCCCTCCATCGAGTAGACCCCGTCGACCACGACCAGGATGCCGCCGCCGTCCCCCTGGGCCCGCTGGAGCATCTTCTCCAGCTTCTCGGTCCGGTTGTGCCGGAAGGGGCGCAGTTTGGCTCCCGACAGCTTGCAGCCGTCGAGGATCGAAGCGTGGTCTCCCGAGTCCGCGATCACCGTGTCTCCCGGGCCGAGGATCGCCTGCAGGCAGCCCAGATTCGACTGGTAGCCGGTTGAGAAGACGATCGTCTGTTCGGTCTCCATCCACTCGGCCAGCTCTGCCTCCAGCTCGACGTGAAGTGGGATGGTGCCGTTCAGCAGCCGGGATCCAGTGACCCCGGTGCCGTAGGTGTCGAGGGCATCGCGGGCGGCCTGTCGGACCCGCTCGTCGCCGGTAAGGCCGAGGTAGTTGTTCGAGCCGAGCATGATCGTCTCGCGCCCTTCCATCTCGACGACCGGTCCGGCCTGCGAGGTCAGCAGGCGGAAGTAGGGGTTGAGGTCGGCGGCGTTGGCGGCCTCAAGCTGTTCCCGGCGCTCATGGTTGCGGACCTTCTCGAACAGGTCGACCGGCGCCGAAGTGGTTTCGCTCATGTGGGCAGTCTGCCAAATCGGGAGGCCGGAGCCAGGTTCAGGGTCGCCTGAGCCGGGCTTGAGGCGGCTTCGCGGACCGGCGGAGCCGTCGCACTAGGATTAGTCGGTCATGTCGAGGACCAACCCGTCGGGGGAAGAGCTTGGATAACGGAATCGTTGTGGAAGGGCTGGTCCGCCAGTTCAAGAACGGCCCTCGCGCGGTCGACGGGATCGACCTCGAAGTCGCCCCGGGTGAGATCTACGGCTTCCTCGGACCGAACGGCGCCGGCAAGTCGACCACAGTCCACATGCTGACCACGCTGCTTCCGCCAACCGAGGGCAGCGCCACCGTCGCCGGATTCGACGTCGCCAGCGAAGGTCCTAAGGTTCGCCAGGTGATCGGCGCGGCGCTTCAGGAGGCGGCGCTGGATCCCCACCTGACCGGCACCGAGCACATGCGGCTGCAGACGGCACTCCACGGCCTGCCCCGCGACGAGAGGACGAAGCGCGGTGAAGAGCTGATCGAAAGGGTCGGCCTGTCCGAGGCCGCCGACCGCCGGGTAGGTGGCTACTCGGGCGGCATGAAGCGCCGGCTCGATCTCGCCCTCGCCCTGGTCCACAACCCCAGCGTTCTGTTTCTCGACGAGCCGACGACAGGCCTCGATCCGCAGAGTCGCTCCTCGCTCTGGGAGGAAGTCACCCGCCTCTCACGCGAGGACGGTGTCACCGTCTTCCTGACAACCCAGTACCTCGAAGAGGCCGATCAGCTGGCCCATCGGGTCGGCATCATCGACGACGGAAAGATCGCCGCCGAAGGCACACCGGCAGCTCTGAAGTCCGAGATCGGCCGCGCGAGCGTCGAGGTCTGTCCCCATGACGGCTCCCGCCGGGAGGAGGCCGCGCGCATCCTCGACGGTTTCGGCGAGCGGATCGACGACGGGACCGGGGCGATCGAGGTCCGGCTGAACGAAGGCTCGGATGGCCTGGTCGGAATCGTGCGCGCTTTTGACTCGGCCGACATCGAGCTGGCCAGCCTGGTGCTCAACGAGCCCACCCTCGACGACGTCTTCCTGGCCAAGACCGGCCGCCATCTCGAAGGCGCCGGCGAAGAAGAGATCGAAGGCGAGCCGATGACCGAGGAGACGATGGCGGTCGGGGCCGGGGCCCGCGAACAGTGACCAGCGCCGCCCTGACCGGCTCGCCGCTGCCGATCCAGGTCGGCGCGATGGCCGGCCGCTCCGTGGTCCGGCTGGTCCGCCAGCCGGCCGCGGTCATCCCCAGCGTGATCTTCCCGATGTTCCTGCTCGCCGTGAACGCCGGCGGCCTCAACACGGCGACCGAGATCCCCGGCTTCCCGACCGACTCCTACATCACCTTCGCCCTCGCCTTCACTTTCATCCAGGCGGCGATCTTCTCGACCATGAACGCCGGCCAGG
>JBBRVF010000147.1:0-4607 GCA_038247145.1 Solirubrobacterales bacterium
AATCCTGGCGGCCGTAACGAGGGCCGTCGTCCGCTGCGCCGGGAGGGGTTTCCGAGAAGATTCGCCTCAGTCTGTCCTGAGGGTCGGGGGCGTTGCCGCTTTCGGAAACCGGGTCCGGGGCCGTCATCGGAGCCCGTTCCTCCTGCGGAGGAGCGGCCGGCGGGCGTCTGCTTTCGCGCTCAAGGGGGTCGCTGCGGCCGAACCTTCCCGACGCAGCCGAATCGGGCTCGCCGGGGGAAGCTTCGGGCTCTGACACGGCGGTCTCGCCGGAGGACGACTGTTCGAGCCGGTGCTCCGTCGCTTCGTCCTGCTCGTCGTGAGCCTGGCGCTCGGCGGATTCACCTTCTTCAGAAGTGGAACGAAACAGGTCCGCGAGCGGACCCTCACGCATGCTGGCGCGTTTACGACGAGCCATCGCTCAGGACCTCCTTGGCAAGGTTTCGGTAGTACGAAGCCGCACGACTCTGCGTATCGTACTTCAGCACGCTCGATCCCCGCACGGGGGCCTCTGCGAACTTGACCGCCTTGCGAATCCGGGACTTGAAGACGAGGTCCCCGAAAGTCTCTTCCAGCATCGACACCGCCTCCCTCGCATGGAGGGTGCGGGAGTCGAACATGGTCGGCAGGATGCCGGCGATCTGGACATCCGGATTGAGGTTTTCCTGAATCATAGTGAGGGTGTTCTGAAGCTGAACCAGGCCCCGCATCGAGAGGTACTCGCACTGGACCGGGATGATCACCTTGTTCGACGCAGTCAGTGCGTTGATCGTCAGCAGTCCGAGGCTCGGCGGGGTGTCGATGCAGATGTAGTCGTAATCGGTCTGGACCTCCCTGAGCGCCTTCTCGAGCGAGCGCTCACGGCCGATCTTGGTGCTCATCGCGATCTCGGCTCCGGCGAGGTCGAGCGAGGCGACGGCGATGTCGATCTCCCGGTGGATGATGATCTCGGAGATCGGCAGGTCCTCGACCAGCACGTTGTACATGCTCTTCTCGACCTTGTCCGGGTCGATTCCCTGGCTCATGGTGAGATTGCCCTGGGGGTCGAGGTCGATGCAGAGAACCCTGTTGCCGAGCTCGGCCAGCGCCACGGCCAGGTTCAGGGTCGAAGTCGTCTTGGCAACGCCACCCTTCTGGTTTGCGAGGCTGATCACCTCGGCATGATCAACCGGAAGCTCGGGCTCTTCAACCCTGGGACGATTCATGGTCCGCATGTCCGGTCCGAGCAGGTCGGCCGCCTTGAGCCGGATCTCGGTCTGTTCGGCCGCAGCATCTTCCTCGACCTCGGCGAGCTCGTCTTCGACCGGACGGGCCGGTGCGGCTGGGGCCGGAGCAGGAGCGGCGTCAGGCCCGACAGGGCGCGCGGCCGGCTCGACCGGCGGCGGCGAAGGCTCTTCGGCCCGGTGGACCGTGGTCGCCTCCGGTTCCGGCTCGAGGGCGTCGGGCCGCGCGACCTGCTCTTCAGCGGCGTCCTTGTTGCGGTCTTGGTGCTTGCGGCTCAGAATTCGCATTTGGGGCGTTATTCGCATGAAGCTCCCGTTTTCCTGCCACCCGACCATGCCGGGCGACGAATTCCGCTTGAATGTCCTGATCCTCGACTATCTGGACAAGCGCCTGATCTTCGTGACGGGCAAGGGAGGCGTCGGTAAATCAACCGTGGCTATCGCCATGGGGATTCGCGCGGCGCTCGAAGGAAAAAGAACGATCGTGGTCGAGGTGGCCTCAACCGAGAACACCTCGCGCATCTTCCGGCAGGAGGAAGTCGGCTACAAGGAAGTCGAGGTCTCGAACAATCTCTGGGCGATCTCGATCGACCCCGACGATTCGATGCGCGAGTACGTACTGCTCCAGCTCAGGGTAAAGGCGATGCGCGACCTGCTGTTCCGCAGCCGGATGTTCACCTACCTGGCCGATGCAACTCCAGGCCTCAACGAACTGGTGACGATCGGCAAGATCTGGGAGTTGGCCCAACCGGACCGCAAGATCAAGCACGGCCGCCGCTACGACCTGGTGATCGTCGATTCGCCCGCGACCGGCCACGGCATCAGCTTCCTGCAGACCCCGCGCACCTTCGCCAACATCGCCCGGGTCGGACCGATGCATACCCAGGCCCGCGAGCTTCAGGACATGATCACCGACCACAGGCTGACCGGCAGCGTCATTGTCTCTCTGCCGGAGGAGATGCCGGTGAACGAGACAGCCTCGCTTGAGAGCGAGCTCACCGGTGACATCGGCGTCGCGGTGGACCGGGTGATCATGAACGCCCTCTACCCCGACCGCTTCCCGAAGAAGGATATGACCAGCCTCAAGCCACTGGCCGACAGCGACGACCCCGAGCTCCGGGCAGTCCAGCGGGCGGCGCTGACCCAGTCACGCCGTTCCACCGCCCAGCAGGAACAGCTCGGGAGACTTCACGAGATGGTCTCCACCCCGATAACCACCCTGCCCTTCATCTTCGAGCCCGAACTGAACCTCAAGGCGGCCCGCAAGCTGGCCGAAGGACTGTCCTGATGCCGTCGATCGAAACCCTGCTCGAAGGTCGCGGGATCTGCATCTGTGCCGGCTCCGGCGGGGTCGGCAAGACGACCACTTCAGCCGCGATCGCGCTCGGCATGGCCGACCGCGGCCTCAAGGTATGCGTGCTCACGATCGACCCCGCCAAGCGACTGGCCGACTCGCTCGGGCTCGAGGAGCTCGGCAACGAGGCGACCCGGGTCGACCCGGCGCTGCTCCGCAAGAACGGCGTGACCGGCGACGGCGAGCTGTGGGCGATGATGCTCGACGCCAAGGAGACCTTCGACGCGCTGGTCGCCCGTCACGCCGAAGATGAGGAGGCCCGCGACCGCGTCCTGGGCAACCGCATCTACCAGCAGATATCGAGCGCCCTGGCTGGTTCCCAGGAGTACATGGCCATGGAGAAGCTGTTCGAGCTTCACAGCGAGGGCCGCTTCGACCTGCTGGTGCTCGACACGCCGCCGAGCCGCAACGCCCTCGACTTTCTCGACGCCCCGATGCGCATGACCCAGTTCATCGAAGGCCGCTCGCTTCAGCTGTTCATCCGACCCACCGGCTTCGCCGCGAGGGTCGCCTCGCGCGGCACCGGCGTCGTGCTCTCGATCCTCAAGCGCATCCTCGGCTTCGACCTGCTGTCCGACCTCTCCGAGTTCTTCACCGCCTTCAGCGGCATGATCGACGGTTTCCAGGACCGGGCCCACCGGGTCAACAACCTGCTGCGCGATGACGAGACCGCGTTCGTGATCGTCTGCGGCCCCCAGGCCGAACCGGTCGAGGAGGCCGTCTTCTTCCACACGAAACTGGTCGAGGCCGAGATGAACTTCGCCGGTGCGGTGGTCAACCGCGTCCGCTACCGCCTCGGAAGCAAAGTTCCGAAGCTGAAGGCCCTCAGCGAGAAAGTCGAGGCCGAGACCGGAGACGCCGACCTGGCCGAGCGGGCCGCCCGCAACCTGATCGAGTACGACCTGCTCGCCCGCAGGGACAACGACAACATCGCCGGACTGTCAAAGAAGCTGGGTGACGATCCAGTCATCCGGATCCCCTACCTCGATACCGACGTCCACGACATCGCAGGGCTCTGCGAGATCAACCGCTTTCTCTTCACCGACGAAGAGACCCGCGTCGAGCTGGCCACCGGCTGAGCGGCAAAGCGCCCCTCAGCGCGCGGGGCGGCGACGGTACTCGAGCTCGCCGACCGACCATTCCGTGGTGTCGGGGCTGGGAAACATACGGGGATCGCGTGGCGGGTGCTCCTGCTCGCGGGCGCTCTCACGCCTGCTGCGGCCCCGGGAAACCGAAGGCCACTCCATGGTGGCGCCCGGGCGGGCTTCGCTCAGCCAGTCTTCCTTCAGGGTCGAGCCGATCTCGCTCGCCACGGAGACCGTGATCTCGCCGGGGTCCGGCACCGGCTCGAGCAGTCGGGTCGATCCGGATTCCTCGTTCGATTCGCCGGCCGGCTCACCGACCCGCTCGAAGGGCCTGAACTCGCCGGGGCTGATGCCGAGGGCAGCCTCAATCTCGGGCATTGACTCGAAGCGTCCGGGCTCGAAGCGCTCGGGCAGCGGTTCGGGCTCGAACTCGGGGACCGATCCGAACAGGGGATCTACCCCTGCCTCCACTTCCGGACCGAAGTTTTCTGAAGCAAGTGGCCTGAGCACATGGATCTCCGCCTCCCGCGGGGCCCCGTCCAGGGTCGGCGCCGGTTCCGGGGTCGACTCGACCTCGCCGTCGTCCTCGGTAACCACGTCCCACTCCGCGGTGGTTCCCATCTGGAGCGGGCTCACTTCACCGCCGCGCAGCCCGCCGGTGATCAAGGTCTCCTCAGCGGCCACGTTCAGGTTCGGGCCGAAGTGGCCGAGCACGGCCTCACGCAGGATGTGGCGGGCGGAGTCCTCTATCCAGGAGGCGAGATACGTCGCCGATTCATCGCCGGCGGTCATCGACGGTTCTCCGTTGACAAGCGAGAATTCGAGGTCCAGAGCGGCCTCGATTCGCTCGCGTGACTTCTCATCGTCGGCATTGCCGGTGATCAGCGCCGCGGCCCGGGCCGCTAGCGGGGCATCGATAACGCCCTGCCCCCCGAGGGCGGAGCGGAT
>JBBRVF010000148.1:0-4586 GCA_038247145.1 Solirubrobacterales bacterium
CGACCTCGCCGGCCACGGGCACGAGCGAGCAGTTCGCCCGGGCCTACTGCGAGCGTGAGCAACGCGACCCGGATGACTTCAGGCGTGAATACGGGGTCGGCGAAGCCGGTATGGCCAACTGCATCGAAAAGGAGACCCGCGAAGCGACCCGCGAATGCGAAGTCGAACTGCGCCGAGACCCGGGCGACTACATCCGCCAGTTTGGCGGCAGCGATGCGGCGGCCTTCGAGCGCTGCGTCAAGTACGAACTTCGTTCATAGACCGCCGCATGTCTTCGGGATCAACTGAAGACAGCGACGAAACGGAAACAGACAGGAGCAGAAAGTCATGAAGAGAGCACTCGTATCAGCAGGACTCACCGGACTCATGGTCGCCGCGGCGATGTTCGTACCGGCAGCCGCCTCGGCCGCTTCGGTGCAGGGAGCCGCGAAGGCCTATTGCAACAAGGAAAGGCAGGACCGTCAGGACTTCATCCGCGAGTACGGCAGTGCTGGAAAGGCCGGAATGCAGCGCTGCATGCGGCGTGAGATCAAGCTCGCCAAGCGCGAATGCCGGGCGGAGCTGCGTAACGATCGCCGCGACTACATCCGGCAGTTCGGCGGCACCGACCGTCGGGCCTTCGAGCGCTGCCAGAGGTACGAACTGCGCAGCTGACCGTCAGCGGTCGGGGCGGTCCGGGTAGATGTCGTCGATCGTGGTCAGGGTTTCGTAGGGGGCACCGGCCGCGGCGGCGATCGCCTCGCCTCCTCCGACCAGGCGGTCGACCAGGCTGAGCACGCCGGCGATTTCGAAGCCTTCATCCCGAATGCGGTCGATCGCCGATACGGTCGAGCCGCCCGTGGTCACCGTGTCCTCGACCACCAGCACACGGTCGCCGGGTTCGGCGCCGCCCTCGACCCAGCGCTGGAGTCCGTGCTCCTTGCGCTCCTTGCGGACGAAGAAGCCGACCAGATCTGCTCCTTCGGGAACCGAGATCGCGGCGCAGGCCAGCGGGACCGCCGCCATCACCGGCCCGCCGACCGCGGTCGCGCCAAGATCCGTCGCGTGGCGGGCGATCAGCTCTCCGGCCGCCCGCTGTCCGTCGGGCCGCATCACGGTTCGTCTGGCGTCGATGTAGTAGGAGCTCTTCCTGCCGCTGGAGAGGGTGATCTCCCCGAGCACAAGTGAGTGCTGCCGGAGGAGGCTGATCAGCTGCTCGCGTGAAGCGTCGGTCTGGCTCATGGCCGGATCCTACGACGGGTCACCCGGACGAGACCGGCCGGACGGACCGGTCGGGCCATGCGGGCTCCTAGGAAGCGTTCAGGACCGCCAGCGCGAAGGCGTTATTGACCACATGCATGATGATCGCCGGCCAGATCGATCCGGTCTTCTCGTAGACCAGGGCGAAGATCACTCCGAGCACGACCAGGCTGGGCACGGCAGACGGGCCGGTTGTGTAGTGGAGCAGGCCGAAGAACAGCCCGGCGCCGAGCGCGGCGGCCCAGAACGGCAGCTTCGTCCTCAGCCCGCCGAAAAGCATCCCGCGGAAACAGATCTCTTCTGCGAAAGGGGCGAGGATGACGATCAGCAGGAACTGGAGACCGATCGGGCCGAAGTCCCCGGCGATGTCATCCTGCTCGGGAGCGCCGAAGAGTGAGGCGTAGGCGATCGCGAAGGCGAAGTAGGAAAGGATTCCGATGCCGATCCACTTGGCCGCCTCCCCGGGCCGGAATGAGACGAAACCGAGCCTGCCCATGATTTGCCTGAGGCCGCCGCCGTAGTGACTGGCCAAGGCTATCGGCACGATGATGAAGCCGATCCCGATTGAGATCTGGATCGCGACATTGCCGAAAAGGCTCAGCTCTTCGCCGTCGCCGGGGCTCTCGACCAGGAAGAAGGGCAGGCTGAGGACCAGGCCGGCGAACAGGGCCGCCACCGCAGCGCCGAGCGCCAGCAGGGGAGGCCAGGTGGCGTAGGGGTAAGTCGTCTTGCCGGGGTCTCCGGCCGGCTCGAGCGGCTCCTGGTCTTCCATCAGCCCGGCCCATTCTCACACCTGGCAGGGGTCGGTGGCTTGACCGAGGGGCAAAGGGACCCAGCCGAAGCCCGTGGGGAGTGCCTGCACGGAGCCGCTGCAGAAGCACAGCTTTAGGAGGCACAAAGGCCTCCGTCGCTACGCTGTATGGGATGACCAGGCGCCAGAAACGTGTGCGCCGACGCGATGGCGGGCCGCGCAAGAAGATTGTCGCGATCACCGCCGTGCTCGGTGGATTGATCCTCACGGCAGTGATGGCTGCCGGCGGCTGGGTTTTCAGCATCGCCGGCGACGCCCCGGACGTCAACACCCTGAAGGCGATCGACAAGGGCCAGAACTCGATCGTCTTCGCCGGTGACGGCAGTCGACTCGGCCTGATCGACTCGGACGAAGTGCGCACGCCGGTTGCTCTCGACCAGATCCCGAAAAGCCTCCAGCAGGCCACGATCGCGATCGAGGATGAGCGCTTTTACGATCACAACGGCATCGACATCGAAGGCGGATTTCGAGCGCTCGTACGCAACATCGAGGGCGGTGAAATCAGCGAAGGCGCCTCGACGATCACCATGCAGCTGATGCGAAACCTCTACATCACCAACCCCAAGCGGGACTTCGAGCGCAAGATCGTCGAAGCCAAGATGGCCGTCGACTACGAGCAGAGCAATAACAAAAAGAAGATCCTCCAGCAGTACCTGAACACCGCGCCCTATGGCACCAACGAAGGGCGCACCGCGATCGGCGCCGAAGCCGGAAGCCGGGTCTACTTCTCACAGCCGGTCGAAGATCTGACCCTGCCCCAGGCGGCCCTGATGGCCGGGCTGCCTCAGGCGCCGTCGGACTACAACCCGATTCAGAACGCCGAGGGCGCCAAGGCCCGCCGCAACGAGGTGATCGATTCAATGGCCGATCTCGGGATGATCTCCGAAGAGCGGGCGGCGGCGGCGATGGAGTCGGGCCTGCAGCTCGACCCGGCCGGCGGGCTCTTCGACCGCCAGGAGCCGTTCTTCTTCGACTACGTCGAGTCCGAGCTGATCAAGAAATACGGCGTCAACACCGTCCGTCGCGGCGGACTGCGCGTCCATACGACGATCGAGCCCGAGATGCAGGACGCCGGGCTCGCGGCGATCTCCGCCAACCTCTACGGTGGCCCGTCCGGGGCGCTGGTAGCCGTCGACCCGGGAAACGGCGAGATCAAGGCAATGGTCTCCTCGGCTTCCTATACCGACAGCCAGTTCAACCTCGCCGCCCAGGGCAAGCGCCAGCCCGGTTCGACCTTCAAGACCTTCACGCTGGCGGCGGCCATCCACGAGGGAATCGACCCGAATACGACCTACTACGAGTCGAAGCTGCTCGACATCAACGACCCGGTCTACGGCCCCTGGGAGGTACACACCTACGGTGACTCCTACAACGGGACCATCAGCGTCGCTTCGGCCACCCTCGCTTCCGACAACACGGTCTTCGCCCAGCTGGCGCTAGACGTCGGACCGGACAAGGTCGCCGAAATGGCCCGGGCACTCGGCATCACGACCCAGCTCGACGGCTATCCGGCGGAGACCCTGGGCGGCCTGACCATCGGCGTCTCGCCGCTCGAGATGGCCGGCGCCTACTCGACCATCGCCAACGGTGGCGTCCGGCACTACCCGACCGCGATCGAGAAGGTCGTCTTCCCGAACGGGGACGTAGACCGTCCTGGACGCTCGAAGCCGGAGCGGGTGCTGTCCGAGGCCGAGGCTTATGAAATCACCAAGATCCTCAACGGCAACATCACCGGTGGCACAGGTACGGGCGCCTACACCGGCTGCAGCGGCCAGGCCGGCAAGACCGGCACTACCGACAATCAAGTCGATGCCTGGTTCGTCGGCTACCAGCCGAACCTTGCGACCGCCACCTGGGTCGGCTACCCCGAGTCGAATGACATCAGCACCGGTCTCGATGGCGGCTCCGTTCCGGCCAGCATCTGGAGCAGCTTCTACTCCGGCGCCGGGGTCCCCTGCGAGTCCACTCCTATCCCGGACGAATCGATCGTCTGGGGAGACTTCGGCGGCAGCTACACGGTTTCGCCGGATACGGAGAGTGATTTCGACCCCGACTCCGAAGTTACCGAGGACCCGGAGAGCACGGACGACAGCCAGTCCGGTGACGAGTCCGATCCGTCGGCCAACCCTGACGCTTACGCCCCGGGTGTCGGCCAGGATCCCGCTGGAGGCGGCGAGCCGGCCCCCGCCCCGGCCCCAGCCCCAGCCCCCGCCCCGCCTTCGAGTAATCCCAGCGGCGGCTTTTCCCCCGGCTGATCAGGGGTCGATTCCCGATCCCCGGGGGTCACGGCTGGACGATCGTCAGGCTCGGGGCGCGGCTCCCGCGCCTTTCGCCGCTTCGGCTTCTGCGACCAGCTCGCCAAGGCTCTCGTCAAGTCGCCGTTGCCGCCGGGTCATCCCGGTGACCAGCCCGACGTAGATCAGCTCGACCACGGTCTGGGTCGCCCGCACGGCGATAGCGATCGCCGCTCCGACTCCGAAGCTGCCGCTGGGAAGTGCCGCCTTGACAGCCCAGGCGAAGGCGGCATCGCGCACGC
>JBBRVF010000149.1:0-4577 GCA_038247145.1 Solirubrobacterales bacterium
CATCCACGAGACGCTGCGCAAGCTCTACGTAATCTATTGACACCTGAAACGGCGAATGCAGGGTGGCGAGCCGTACATCAGGCCGAGACTCGCACCCCGCCTTACCTGAGCACATAAATCCGTAGGCCCGCGCAGGCGGGTACCTAACATCAGAGTCCATGAACGAGAAACTGGCTGACTACCTCGACGGACCCTACGGCGAGATCCGCGAGCAGGTAAGGCTGGCGCTGGCCCGTCCCGAACTGGCCCCGGTCGATCCCGATATTCCGGCATCCGAGTATCGCGAGCGGGTCTTCGAGTGGGTGAAGTTGCTCGGGCAGGAAGGCCAGGCGACCCGGGGCCTGCCTGCCGAATACGGCGGTGGCGGCGACATCGGTGGATCGGTCGCCAGCTTCGAGACGCTTGCCTACGGCGACCTTTCGCTGCTGGTCAAGATCGGTGTCCAGTTCGGGCTTTTCGGCGGGGCGATCCTCCACCTCGGGACGCGAATCCACCACGACGAGTACCTCGCCGACATCGCCTCGGTCGATCTGCCTGGCTGCTTCGCGATGAGCGAATCGGCCCACGGCTCCGACGTCCAGTCGGTCGGCACCACCGCCACCTACGACTACGAAAGCCGTCAGTGGGTCATCAACACGCCGAGCGAGTCAGACCGCAAGGACTGGATCGGCAATGCGGCGGCGCATGGCCGCGCCGCCGTGGTCTTCGCCCAGCTGATCACCGGAGACGAAAACCACGGAGTCCACGCCTTCGTGGTTCCTATCCGCGACCGCAAGGGACGGGTGGCCGAGGGCGTGCGGATCGAAGATGTCGGCCGCAAGATGGGACTCAACGGCGTAGACAACGGCCGCCTCTACTTCGACTCGGTTCGCATCCCCCGTGCGAACCTGCTCGACAGGTACGGATCGGTCACCGACAGCGGCGAGTACTTCTCGCCGATCGAGAATCCGACCCGGCGCTTCTTCACCATGGTCGGCACTCTGGTCCAGGGTCGGGTCTCGGTCGCCGGCGCCGGGCTGTCGGTTGCCAAGGTCGCCCTCCCCACGGCGATCCGCCACGGCAATCTGCGTCGCCAGTTCGGCCCGCCGGGCGGCGGCGAAGAGGTCCTGCTGCTCGACTACCGGGCCCACCAGCGCCGCCTGCTGCCGTTGCTCGCCCGCACCTATGCCCTTCACTTCAAACAGGCCGAAGTGGTCGCCGACCTCGACCGGGTCTTCAGTGGTGAGGAGACCGACGAAGAGGCGCGGCGAAGCCTCGAAACCAGCGCCGCCGGCATCAAGGCATTCGCCACCTGGCATGCGGTCGAGTGCCTTCAGACCGGCCGCGAAGCCTGCGGCGGACTCGGCTACCTGGAATCCAGCGGCTTCGCAGCCCGCAAGGCCGACGCCGAGATCTTCACCACCTTCGAAGGCGATAACACCGTCCTGCTCCAACTCGTCGCCAAGAGCCTGCTGACCGGCTACCGCGAAGAGTTCGGTGACCTCAACCCGATCGGCATGGCCGGATTCGTCGCCAGCCAGGCGGTGAACCGGCTGGTCGAGAGGACGGCCGTACGGGAACTCTGGGGAAGGATCTGGGACGAGATCACCCCCGATACCGAAGAAGACGGCGACCTCAACAGCCGCGAGTACCAGCTCGCCCTTTTCGCCTGGCGGGAAGAGCATGTGCTGGAGGGTGCAGCCCGCCGCCTGAAAGGCGGAATCGACGGAGGCCACGACCCGTTCGAGGTGTTCAACGCGGTTCAGGACCATGTGCTGGTCGCGGCCCAATCCCACATCGATACCCGCATCCTCGAAGCCTGCGCCCGGGGCGTCGAGCAGTGCGAGGACGAAGCTGCCCGGCAGATGCTCGACCGCGTCTGTGACCTCTACGCGCTCAGCGTGATCGAGAAGCACCGGGGCTGGTATCAGGAGCACGGACGGATCTCATCCACGCGCTCAAAAGCGGTGATCCGCAACGTCAACGCGCTGTGTGAAGAACTGCGGCCCCATGCGGGCGATCTGGTCGATGCCCTGCGTGTGCCCGAATGCGTGCTGCCGGAATTTGGTCCAGGCGGCCTGGTCGGCTGAGCGTTCGACGGGCCTACTCGAAAGGCACTTTGAGGTCGTAGAAGGCCGTGTAGTTCGAGCCGCCGTCGGCTACCTCGATCGGGACTACATCGCCAGAACTCACTCCCTTCAAGGCGGCGCAGTACTGGCGACGGTTTTCGACGAACTCGCCATTGACCAGCGTGATCAGGTCGTCGACGAACATCCTCTCTTTCGCAGCCCCGGTGCCTGGCAGAACCGAAGTCACCAGCAGGGCGCCTCCGCCGAGATCGGGGATGCCGGCACTCGCAAGCTGGCCCGCCGGTATGGCGATGAAGCCGAAACCGGCCCAGCCGATCGAGTCGCCCGAGGCCAGGGTCGGAACGAGCTCCTTGACCCGGTCCACTCCGATGGCGAAGTTCTGGTTCTGGGCCTTGAGGCTTCCAAGTGTGTTGACGCCGATCAGCTCGCCGTCTTCAGAAATGCTGGGACCGCCCGAGTTGCCCGGATTGATCGCGGCGTCGGTCTGGATCACGTTCGGGTAAACGGTGAAATCGGGATCCGTAAAGGCGTCCTCGTCGGCCGTCGTCCTCACCACTGAAACGACGCCATCGGTCACCTGGATCTCGTCCTCGGTGGTGCCGTTGCCCGGGTAGCCGAGAGTCAGAAGCCGGTCTCCCTGCTCGATCTCCGATTGCGATCCGAGCGGCAGGGTCCTCAGACCTTCCGTGTCGGACACCTTCAGCACTGCCAGATCGTCGCAGGGAGCGACGCCGACCACGCTGGCTTTGCGCAGCTCCATATCGCCGTCGACCCCGATGTCGAACTGGTTGGCGCCGTCGATGACGTGGGAGTTGGTCACGATCAGCCCCTGCTCGGCGTCGTACACCCAGCCGGTTCCGTTGCCGGCACGCTGGCCGTCGACCTTCGAAACCACCAGCACGGTTGACGGCCGGGCCTCGGCGACAAGCTCACTGGTCGGCCTGGGTTCGCTGGAATCGCCACCGCGGGCGAGCAGGAAACCGACTGCGACCAGGCCGATCGCGGCGGCACCGATCAGCAGCGGGTTTCTCTTCGGGTGTTTTCCCGAAGCCGTGGTGCCGGCAGTCGCAGACGCTCCGACGGCCGCGGAGGCCTGCCGGTCGGTGAAGCCGACGGTCAGCGTGGTGGAGCCGATCCCGATTACGTCGCCCTTACTCAGGACAACGGGTACCGGCTCATCGATCCGCTCACCGTTAACGTAGGTGCCGTTATCGGATTCCAGATCGTGGACCCGGAAGGTGCCGTCCTGATCGCGAGTGATCCTGGCGTGAAGAAGCGAGGATTCGGGGTCCTCGCCGATACAGAGGTCACAACTGAAGTCGCGCCCGATCTCGAAGGCGTCGGAATCAACGACCGTAAGGGTTCCGTCATGCGACTGACGCAGGGTCAGCCTGGGTTTGGTAGCGATCTCGATTCCCCCTCGGGTCCTGCCTCAGCAAGCCAATTGCGCATCAAGCTATCAGCCGACTCGAACTCTGACGATCGAGTGCCGCCAGTTTGAGAATACTTTCGAGCGTCTGCTCGGAGAGCTCACGGATCCGTGCCATCATGGATGACGATGGCCGATACCGGATTCGCCAGCCAGGACGCTTCGGACGACTTCACCCGCGCCAGACGCCGGGCGGCACTTAGCGGGCTGGCCGGCAAGCTGCGCGGACAGGCCGGTGACGTGCGAACTCTCCTGCCGTTTGAAGAGGTGGTCGCTGCCCTCGGGCGAACCGGCGAGCACAGACTCGGGCTGCAGACGATTCGGCTCGACACGATCGTCGGCTCGGTCGATCGCGCCCGCGAGTTCGATGCCGAGATGCGGCCGCGCACCAGGCGGGTCAGCCAACGCTGGCAACGCATAAACACCGCCCAGCGGCAGGGCAAAGGCATGCCGCCGATCGACGTCTTCCGGATCGGTGGGCTGCATTTCATCGAGGACGGACACCATCGGGTTTCGGTTGCCAGACACCTCGGTAACGAGACGATCGAAGCCTACGTCACCGAGGTCCAAACCAGGATCGCCCCGGGCAAGCAACTGAGGTTGAGTGAGCTTCCGGCCAAGGGTCATGAGCGACTGTTCGTCGAGAGAGTGCCGCTGCCGAAGCAATCGCTGGCGAAGATCACCTTCAGCGATCCGGAGCACGGCTATGCGAAGCTGGCCGAGGGCGTCGAAGCCTGGGGCTTCCGCCTGATCCAGGGCCTCGGGGAGCCTCTGGATCGCCACGAGGTGGCCACCGCCTGGTTCCGGGACGAGTTCGAGCCGGTAGTCGAGGCGCTACGGGAGGCGGACCTGATCGGCCAGGGCACCGACGCCGACGCCTACCTGAGGGTCGCCGACCAGCGCTACCAATTGCTCCGCACCCACGACTGGGGAGATCAGGTCATCGACAAACTGCGCGAGTCGCTCGACTAAGAATCAGCGTCTTCGTGCGACGTCGGTGCCGGCGAATGCTCGCCCGAATCTCCGTCCGAATCGCCGTCGTCCGAAGTGCCGTGAGTGGTCGACTCCGAGGGCCTTTC
>JBBRVF010000150.1:0-4546 GCA_038247145.1 Solirubrobacterales bacterium
ACACCGGCCCTTGCGGCGGTGCTCGAACCGCTTCGGACGCGGCTGGGGGACGAGGTTCCGACCCTTGCCGAGCTCGTGAAAAAAGGGGCTGAAGCGACGCTGGCCGAAGTCGAAGCGCGCGATCGGGCGAATGCACGGGCGCTGGAGACCTTCGTCGCCCGGATGGAACAGGCCCCTGAACCCGACCTTGACGAAGTCGCTCGCATCCGACACTCAACCCGGCAGCCGTGACCGAGGGGTCGTATCTGCTCGACGCCAGTGCCTACTGGCGGCTGGGCAGTCCCGGTCTGGATACCAACCGACGCGCGGAGGTCGCGGAATGGATCGCGCGGGGGCTGGTCGCAGCGAGCACGCCGCTCCTGCTCGAGACACGGGCGGGCAGGCTCGAGCCACCGGCTGATCCGGCGGCCCTCCCCCTCCTTTGGATCAGCGAGAAAGCCGAAGGCAGGGCGGCAGAGCTTCAGCGCCAGATGCGCGCAGCCCATCAGCACCTCGGCATACCGCCGCTCGATTACCTGATCGCCGCGATCGCCGAGAGCCACTCGGCGAAGATCCTCCACTACGACGCGGATTTCGACCTCCTCGCCGCCAATACGGACCTCGTCACGGCAGCCGAACCCCTGGCCCCGCTCGGCTCGATTCCCTGAGGCGGCATCGCTTCCGCCGGTGACGGGTCGACCCTCGGTCGAGCTTGTCAGAGCGGTGATGAACGCAGCTGGAGTCTAGAGTCCTCCCGTGCGGAAGAACCCCCGATCACAGAAGGCAACCGCAGGGGTCGCCGCGCTGACGCTGGGCGCAATCGGCGTCGTCTTCGGCGACATCGGAACCAGCCCGCTGTACGCGATCCAGACCGTCTTCGCGGCCGACCACCAGGCCGTCAAGCCGACTGAGGGCGACGTGTTCGGTGTGATCTCGCTCGTCTTCTGGTCGATCACGATGATCGTCTCGATCAAGTTCGTGACCTTCATCATGCGCGCCGACAACGACGGTGAAGGCGGCATCATGGCCCTGATCGCGCTGATCCAGGGTGCGAAGCTCAAGGATTCAAAGCTGCGGGTCGCCCTGATCGCCACCGGCCTTTTCGGAGTTGCGCTCTTCTACGGCGACGGCATGATCACCCCCGCGATCTCGGTGATGTCCGCGGTCGAAGGAGTCGAGGTCGCCGCTCCCGGCCTCACCGACTTCGTTCTGCCGATAACCGTCGGCGTGCTCGCGATCCTGTTCTTCTCACAGAAGTTCGGCACCCACGTGATCGGCCGTCTCTTCGGGCCGGTGATGGTCGTCTGGTTCATCGTGATCGCCTGCGGTGGCCTCGGCCAGATCGTGGCTGACCCGGCAATCCTCAAGGCCCTGTCCCCGACCTACGGCCTCGACTTCTTCACCGCCCACCCGAAGATCGCCTTCATCGCCCTGGGAGCGATCGTCCTGACGATCACCGGGACCGAGGCGCTATATGCCGACATGGGGCACTTCGGCCGACCGCCCATCCGGCGTGCCTGGTTCCTGCTCGTCTTCCCCGCGCTCACGCTCAATTATCTCGGCCAGGGTTCATTGATCCTGAACTCGCCTTCCTCGATCTCGAGCCCGTTCTTCCTGCTCTTCCCCGACTGGTCCCACATCCCGATGGTCGTGCTCGCCACGGTTGCCACCGTGATCGCCTCCCAGGCCGTGATCTCGGGAGCCTTCTCGGTGACGCGGCAGGCGATCCAGCTGGGCTACCTGCCCCGGATGACCGTGAAGCAGACTTCGTCCGAAGAAATCGGTCAGATCTACATGCCGGCCGTGAACTGGGGGCTCTTCGCCGCGGTCGTCGCGCTGGTGGTCGGCTTCGGATCCTCCGCCGCCCTGGCCTCCGCCTACGGGGTGGCCGTGGTCGGGACGATGACGATCGACGCCCTGCTCTTCCTCGTGGTCGTCCGTTCGCTCTGGAAGAAGCCGCTCTGGATGGCGCTCGCGTTCGGCGCGGTCTTCCTCAGCATCGACCTGACCTTCCTTGCCGCCAACCTGACCAAGATCTTCCACGGGGGCTGGTTCCCCCTCGGCATCGGTTTGATCCTTTTCACCGTGCTCGTCACCTGGGAGAAGGGTCACAACGCGATCGCCAAGATCCGGGCGCAAAGGGAGGGACATCTCGAGGACTTCGTCTCGAAGATCTACTCGAAAACGCCGCCGGTCCAAAGGGTCCCCGGCACCGCCGTCTACCTCAACTCACACCCCGATACCACCCCGCTCGCACTCAGGGACAGTCTGCAGCGGGACCACTTCATCCACGAGCGGATCGTCGTCATCTCGCTGATCACGACGAAGGTCCCGTTCGTCAGGGACGGCCAACAGGTCACCCACGACGACCTCGGGGATCCGGGCGACGGGATGAGCCACCTGACCTTCAGGCTCGGGTTCCTCGACATACCGAACGTGCCTGAGCTGCTGGCGCTGGCCAACGAGTTGCCGGAGGGCGAACTCACCGACGGGCCGATCGCGATCGACGATGCCTACTTCTACGTGTCGAACCTGGTGGTCTCGATCGGCGGCGAAGTCAAGATGGCCAAGTGGCGAAAGCGGCTCTTCTCGGTCATGTACCGGAACGCGACGAGTGCTTCAGACCACTTCCATCTGCCGCCGGAGCGAACGGTCATCGAAAGCACCGAGGTCGCGATCTAGCCGAACCACCTGGGGGGGGCGAATGCTGGGGGCCGGTTGCTTTGGTGGACATGAAGGCCCGGAATTGATGCGTTGATGCACTAGCATCAAACTATGCGTACGACGCTCGAACTCGACGACGATGTGGTGGCAGCCGCCCGGGAACTCGCCGGTGGCCAGAAGCGCTCGCTCGGTTCGGTGATCTCGGAACTTGCAAGGCGCGGACTGACCCCGGCCCAGGTCGAAACCGAAGGTGACCTTCCGGTAATCCGTGTGCCGGAAGGCTCCCCTCCCATCACCCCGGAGATGGTGCGCCGCGCGCTGGACGAAGACTGACCGGTGGCGCTGCTGGACGTCAACGCCCTGGTTGCGCTGGCCTAGGATTCGCATGTTCACCACGCGACGATGCGGGAGTGGTTCTCCTCCAACCGGAAAGACGGGTGGGCGACCTGCCCGGTCACCGAGAGCGGCTTCGTCCGGGTTTCATCCAACCCGAAGGTCATGCCTCATCCGATCGCAGTCCAGACGGCCATCGGCGTACTGGCAGCGCTGCGATCGATTGACGGACATGTCTTCCTGAGTGATGACGTCTCGTTAACCGATGCCGACCTCCCACACCTGGTCGGCCACCGGCAGGTCACGGGTGCTCACCTGCTCACGCTGGCCCGTCGCCACCAGGTCAATCTGGTGACGTTCGACGCAGGGATCCGGGATCTCAGCGACGGTCGGGGAGTCAGCCTGCTCCGAGCCCTCTGAGAAGCGCCGGCCGGGTCCCGCCGCAGGCAGTTGTCAGAAGTCGGTGTCGCTGTCAGACTCAACTCATCAGGTGCGGCAAGCGCACCGTCCATTCAGAGCGGTCGAGGGTCCGGGCCCATTGACGCCGCCGCAACCGATCCCACGGGACACGGTGCGAAAGCCCGATTCAATGGAGGTGGCGTGAAGGTTGGACAGGAGTGATGAGAAGCGGGAAGGCTGGGTGCCGTCCGGTCGCCGGGGCTGGCTCAAGGTCGGGGGCGAGCGGTGCACCGAGATCCAGCCGGTAACACCGGGCTGGGCGAGGGCGCTCCGGAATGGTGCGCTCAAGAAGAAACACGCGGAGGAAACGATGACCGATATCGCCAACTACAGAACTGCCTTCAGAGACGCCGAAGGACGGCCCTTCCCCAGGGAGGGTGAGATCCGGGTCTTCCTCGACGACGACATCGAGGATCGTCTGGCGCCGGAAGGGTGGGTCCACCTGCGCACGGTCCGCGAGGTCTGCATGCTGATCCTGCAGCAACGGGTGATCGAGCTGTCGCTCGACAACGACCTCAACGGAGACATCGCCTGCGGCCAGGGCTACCAGGTGATCGACTTCCTCGAGGAGCTCCACGGGGTCGAGAACCGGCCGCTCTGGCCGCGAGACGGCATCACGATCCACACCGCCAACCCGAACGAGCGTGCCACGATGAAGCGGGCGATCGAAACCCTCCCCGGCAGGCTCGATGTGGAGGTAGAAGACATCACCGGCGGCAGCCAGCCGAAGTACGTCGTTCACTTGGCGAAAGGATCCGGATCGTGAGTGAGGACGAACGCAAAGAGGTTGATCTGGGAGCGAGGCGGGAAGCCGGCCGCGCGGTGCGGGAGGTCCGCTTCCTGGAGACTCGCGAAGCGATCGTCTTCTACGACCCCCCGAAGAGCCCGAATACCGCCTGACCCTGTCAGAAATCAGGTCCCCGACCGACTCATCAAGTGGACAGACAAGCGACGAAGGGAGCCACCGTGGCCGACGAAGAACGAAGCGAAAAGGAGCAGCGGTGGATCGACAAGATGCTTGATCCGGTGTTCGGCGGTCCGGCGAGCGAGAACGCCTATCCCGAGGACCCGGAAAATTACCCCGACGGCCACGGCAAGGTCATGAACGACC
>JBBRVF010000151.1:0-4517 GCA_038247145.1 Solirubrobacterales bacterium
GTGGATACGTCCGATCCGCTGTTCGACCACCATCGGATTCCAGGGCAGGTCGTAGTTTACCAAGGCGCTTGCGAATTGGAGATCAAGACCCTCGCTGCCGACTTCGGATGACAGGAGAATCTGGACATCCTTCCGATCTCGAAAGACGACGCAGAAACTGAAGAGATGGCTGATCTACTCGAAGGCGTAGCCGGGGAATTCTCACCCTTCGAAGACACCCATGGATTCAGCATTGATGGCGTCGATCTGGGAACCGTGACGCTGCCCGATGATTGGCGTGATCGATTGGTCAGGGTTCAAAACGCAAACACTGTCCCGCCATCCGGGAAACCAGAGTTCACTGGCTGGTGCTTGGAAAAGCATGATCTCTGCGCCTCAAAACTGTGCGCCTTTCGCGAGAAAGACATCAACTTCGTATCCGCGCTGCTGGACGCTGGCCTGGTCAGTGCCGGAACGATCGCGGAACGCCTGCGGCATTTGCCCGACGACAAAGCAACGAAAGCCGACCGTGCTCTTCCCTGGCTGAACCAGCACCTCTGAGCAGGTCAACGCCGGGTCAACAACTCAGCCGAACGTCGAGGAACACCGATTTGCCATACGCCGCACTGGCTTCGGCAGATCGAGCCATATCCGAAGGCTGCAGAACACCCAGATCCAAACTCGTAATGGAGGGGTCAGCGGTTCGATTCCGCTCGTCGGCTTGGTCATTCGGGCGGTGCGACAGGCGGGCACACGGCACCCTCGCCCAGGACCTGGCCGTCACGGGTGATCTCGAACAGGACCCGGCAACCGGATCCTTCTGCTCGCCCTGGCCCACGGATGAACACGTAGAGCCCGGTTTCGGATTCCGAGACGATCTCCTCTGTCGACTCTTCGGCGCCCCAGGGTACCCCCTGGTCGGGCCAGGGCTGAACCCGGACCTTCTCGTACCCGAGCTTCTTGAGGCGGGTAACGCCCTCCCTGGCGGTGACGCCCCAGTGATCCCGTAGATGCCGCTCGCGACCTGAAGGTCCGGCTCGCCGCCGAGTTCGATCGACTCGACGTGACGGGGGAGGAACGCGAGGCCCACTTCGAGTTTGGCCCGGGCGATGTTCGCGCCGACGCAGTCGTGGATGTCGGCGCCGAAGGTAAGGATCCGGCTGAGGTCGCCTCCGCGCTCGAGCGTGGGAAGGCTCTTCTGCTCGGTCTCGCCCTCGGGCACAGCCTGATCGTGCCAAGGGCGACGGACGAAGCCCACTCTCCGTACAATGGCCGCGGCGCCGACGTAGCTCAGTTGGTAGAGCACTTCACTCGTAATGAAGGGGTCAGCGGTTCGATTCCGCTCGTCGACTTGATGGCCAGTGATACCCGACACGTCCTGATCACCGGAACTTCCTCCGGAATCGGCAAGGCCACGATGGAGGCAGCGCTCAGCGCGGGCTTTCATGTCTTTGCCGGCGATCGCGCGGATGATTCCTCCCCGGCAGTCCCTCCGGCCCGCGAAGGCGCAAGGTCCGGCTGCGGGGGGACCGTGACCAGGCTTCACCTGGACGTAACCAGTGAGGCCGACATCGCCGCTGCGACCGAGACGATCTCCGGCCACGTCGGAGAGGCCGGCCTGGACGGACTGGCCAACATCGCCGGCATCGGAATCCCCGGGCCGCTCGAGACGATGCCTGTGGAGCAGCTCCGGAGGTCTCTCGAAGTCGACTTCTTCGGCCAAATCGCCATGACCCAGTCGCTGATCCCGCTGATTCGAAAGGCCCGTGGCCGGATCGTCTTCATCGGCTCGATCGCCGACCGCACCACCGTTCCCTTTTTCGGTGCCCTCGCCGCTTCGAAGTCGGCGATCGCCGCCGCCAGCGACACCTTCAGGCAGGAACTGGCACCGTGGGGGATCGATGTTGTCCTTGTCGAACCGGGCTTCATCAGCACCGGCGCCGACGAGACGACCAAAGCGATGATCGACAAGGTGCGAGAGGACTTCACGCCCGAGGCGGCCGCCCTCTACGGCGAGATGTTCGGCAAGGCCACCGAGCGGGGCTACAGAACTCAAACCTCCGGCAGTTCACCCGGAGGCGTTGCCGACGTGATCATCGAGGCGATGACGGCGAAGAGCCCGAAGGCCCGTTACCTGACCGGCTCGAAGGCCCACCTTGTGGCCGACATGGCCAAGCTCCCACAGAAGGCTCAGGACGCGGCCAAGCGCAAAGCCTTCGGCCTCCCCGACCCCGGCTCGCTTGCCGAGTAGTCACCCGGCAGGGTCCTTGAAGCCCTTCCAGTGCGTGCCGTCGCAGAACGGCTTGTTGGATGAGCCGCCACAGCGGCAGAGCGTCTGGCGGTTTCGAACTTCGTAGTGCTCGCCGTCGGCCGACCGGACCGGGATCGCGCCCCGCAGCATGCAGGGGCCGTCCACGGCGGCCTCGATCGCCGGAGCTGTCGGCTGTTCGACCGGCTCGGTGTATTCGAGCGCTCCGGATCGGGCACCTGGCCGCGTTCGGCGGCTGGGGTGGGATGACTCCGTGCTCGCATCGTGCCCCTACCCGATCCATTGCCACCAAAACAGCTGGAACCTTCGCCACTTGTGAGGTTTCCGCAGCTCGTCGTCGGGGTATCGGAGATGCGTGACTTCTGCAGACGACGCGGTTCGCATTTACCCGAGCGATCACTTCGCCGGCTCCCGGGCCGGTGTGGATTTGGCACGGCGCGCAGGAAGGAACTCGACCGATCCCAAGCGCAAGGCAACCTGGGAAGAGATCCTCGAAGAGGTCGAGGCCGACCGCGAAATCCTCAGGGCGATGCTCGAAAGTCTCGACTCCAGACCTAATCCGGTCAAAGGGCTGTTCGCCTGGGCCGGAGTGAAAGCAGGCCGGCTGAAGACGACCGGGCCGTTGAGTGGCTCGTCGGAACTCGGCCAGCTGTTCGAGCTCGAGTTGATGTATCTGGGGGTTACGGGCAAGTTGTCACTCTGGACGAACCTGGCTGCTGCCGACTACCCGCCGTTGAGGGAATTCGACTTCGACGAGCTGATCGCCAGAGCTGAATCCCAGCGGGATCGGCTCGAGGATCACCGGGTCTCTCTGGGCGCCAGAGTCTTCGATCGCACCGTCGCCTGAAGACTGCCACCCGGCTCCACTTCGGGACCGGAGCGGGCCGGCTGCCACCGGGAAGCAGGTACTTCGAGCAGACCTGATGCGCGAGTTTCACCCGGTCCGGGCCGGTCAGCCGATCTTGAAGGAGGTGACCGGGGCGTCGAACTTTTCGACCAGAGAGTCCACCAGGCCGCTTTCCTGCCAGCCCGAGCGCTCGTCGGTGCGCAGGACGACCAGGATGTGGTCGGGATCGAACTCGGCGACGGCCTCCTCGAAGGCGAGAATCGGATCGTCGGCGCCGACCGTGCCCTTGACCGCGGTGTCGGTGTCGGTGCCCTGCTCGAGCTGGCCCATGACCTCGCGCAGGCGCTCGTCTGCCTTCTCGCGGGTCTTGTCGGTATCGGAGGCCAGCCACTCAAGCCTTGAGGGCAGCGCCGGCGACATCACCAGGATCTCCTCGGAAGCATCGATCAGGTCGCGGATCCCGGCGGGCAGTTCGCCGAGGTGGTCTCCGGTCGCCCCGGCGCCAATCAGAAGTCTTTTGATAGCCATGAACAGACCGTACCAAGGCGCTGTGAACCCAGGCGTGGGCGGGTCAGGCGGGATTCGGGACGAGGCGCAGCGGAAGCGATTCGATTCCGTAGATGCCGCTGACCGTCTGGAGGTCGGCTTCGCCGGCCGGCTCGAGCCTCTCGATCCGGGTGGCGAGGAAGGCGAGGGCCTCCTCGAGTTCGGCGGTGGCGATGTTGGCGCCGACGCAGTAGTGGATGCCCGCGCCGAAGGTGAGGATGCGGGCTTTGCCGCGGTCGGCGGTGATGTCAAAGCCCACCGGATCTGTGAAGGCTTCCGGGTCACGGTTGCCCGTGAATGCGCAGACCATCACCGGTGAATTCGCCGGGAAAGTGACGCCGCGATACTCGACGTCCTCGGTCAGAAGGCGGGCGGTGAAGGGCGTGATCGGCTCGAAGCGGAGTGCTTCCCGAGCGGCCGCCGGCGCCATCTCCACCGGGTTCTCCCGCAGAGCGGCCCACTGATCGGGTTCGACGGCCAGCAGCCGCATCGCCTGGGCCAGCTGGCTCTGGGTCGTATCCACGCCTCCGACCAGGATGTTGAGGACGAGGTTCTCCAGCTCCCGGTTGGACAGCCTCTCGCCTTCTTCCTCGGTCCGGATCAGGTTGGAGATCAGGTCGTCGGAGGGGGTCTTGCGGCGGTCCTCGATCAGCGGCCGTACCCAGGCGTAGAACTCGCCGGCCTTGCTCTGCATCGTGGCCACGGTCTCCGGGGCGGACAGCGCTATCGGGTCGAACTGACGCTGGATCCACATCGACCAGTCATGGAGCCGCGGGGCGTCCCCGGCCGGGGCGCCCATGACGCGGGCGATCGTGCGGGCCGGGTAGGGACGGGCGATCGCCTCCATGAACTCGACCTCGAGCGGCTCCCCGGCCA
>JBBRVF010000152.1:0-4496 GCA_038247145.1 Solirubrobacterales bacterium
GGTTCGAATCCTGTCGGGCGCGCTTCGCATTCGGCTACGGCATTGTGAAAGCCCGTCGCGGCGTTCGGCGAACCGTCGAACAATCCTCAGTCAATCGCACAGTCATTCGCGGTTCGACCGGCCTTGACACGACCCCAGACGGGTGGGGAGTAGGTCAGCTGATTCCAGAAACCCGTGTCAACTCTTTGAGTGCCGGATCACCGTGTCCGGGGGAGCGGGGGAGTTGCAGGGTTGCAAAGGTGACCGTGGAGCTCCGGTTCGGCCTAGGGGTGCCGACTGGCCAGAACACCGTTCGCTCGATCATGGTTGAGCTGGGCCTGGGACCGGGAGCCGCCGCCCGTCTGGCCCGACTTTGAAAAGGGAACTCGAGCTGGTGTGACGCACGAATATCCTGACCCTGGAAGGCGGTTCCGTGAACGCCACCGGCCTGCTAACCCTGAGTCCCGAGCGCCGCCGGGTCAGCCGCCTTGAGGAAGGGCATCAGGTACTTGCCGTGCACCTTCTCAGTGGGATCCCAGCCATACGGCGCGGAGCTCTCGGCCCCGGGCCCGAGGCCGACCAGTCCGTCGGACGTGACCAGGGTTCCGCGGTAGACGGGCTTGAATGGCTCTGGAGCGGGCCCGCCCCAGGCCGCGGCGGCGATTGCGGCCACCACCACATCGGCCTGTTCGGTCGCGAGTCCTCCGAACTTGACCGGGACTGAGGTGACGTCCCCGGCCGCGAATTCCCGGCTGTGCTGCTCAATCTGGCCGAAATCGTCAACAGGTATGAAGCCCCGCTCGTCGAATGGCAGACCCGGGATCCGGCGTCCGGTGAGCAGGGGGAGCGTGACCGCGAGATCAGCCTCGATCTGGCGCCCGTCGGTGGTCACCAGGACACCATCTCGGTACTCGGCCGGGGCAGTCTCGAGGAGCGTCGCGATATTCCGGTTTCGCAGCAGGGTGGCAACCTTCTCGGTGGATGCCTTTCCGAACAGGTCGAGCGGTGATCTCTCCGGGGTGACAATGGTCGTCGAGGTGCCAGAGCCGAGTTCGGCTGAGATCAGCAGGGCGAGCTCGTACAGCGGCAGAGGCCACGAGCCGCCCTCGGGCATGGTCACGACCACCTTCACGTCTTCACGGTCGCGCAGCATCGCCACTGCTTCGGTCACGGCCTCGTTGCCGGCCGGCCCCCAGTAGGGGGTGGCGCCCGGCACGGACGGGAGAGGCTCTGTTCCCGGCGAGGCGATCAAGTAGTCGTAGTTGAACTCGGAGTTGTCCGAGAGCCTGATCAACCGACGGTGCGTGACGACCTCGGAGACGCTCAAATTGTGGAAGGTGGCTCCGGCGGTAGCGGTCAGCTTGGGCAGATCGAAATTGAGCAGGCCGCCGCGGCCGAACCCAGTCGAGACGGCAAGCGGCTTAAGCACGAACTTGGGCTCCGGCGAGAACAGATGCACGTCCGCCCCTGAGTAGGAGATGGCGTCGAGGGCGAGCATCGCCTCCAGGGCGGCGACGCCGCCGCCGATGATCGCCACTCTTGCCGGTTGAGAAGAATCGGAGCTCAAGTTCCTCGTGCCACCCTTTCCTTTCGACCATCATAGGCTTCCTCGTGGACCGCGACCCAAGCATCTCCCGCCGCCCTCCTCGCTCGAATCGCCCGAGTCGAGCTTCGCCGGTGTAGGTCGCCACCCGTGGGTGGCGCACTTTTCAATCCCCTTCGACACGGGAAGTCGGGCCATCCGTCCTGACCGACCTCGGCAAGCGCGACGAGTTCACCGCTCCTCTCAGGAAGAGCGGGATCGGTTCAGGCTGGTTCAGACCTTTCGCGAGACTGTGACCGTCTTGCCGTTCCGGGCCTCGGTGATCACGACCCGCAGTTTGCCGAGGCGGCCGCGGGCAAGACGCTTCCGTAGAGCCTTCGACCGGGGTCGGACTTTGAGATGACGGAAGGTGTCCGGGGTCTGCTGGAAGCGGGAGTAGCCGATCAGCCGCTCGCCGCGGAGCAGCCTGATCCTCAGGTCACAGTGACCCCCGGTCACGCAGATCGTGCTCAGCCCGATACCGTTACCTTCCCTTCGAGCCGAACGCACCCCGCGGACCGCGGCCGCTCGCAGTTCGAGACGGGGCGGATCGGTACGGAAGCTGAAGGCGCCGGGCCTGCCGAAGCGGCCGTCCCGATTGATCGCGATCACTCGTGCCCGGGCCACGCCGCCGCTGGGAAAGCTCTCGATCAGCACCCTCCTTGAACGGCGACCGACCAGCCGGACAAACGAGTCCTCCCAGGTCCTGCTCCTCGGCATCCGGACCTGGATGAAGTAGTTCGTCGCGCCCTTCACCCTGGTCCAGGTCACTACCGCGTTCTGCTCGTTTCGCCAGGCCCGGACCTTCCCCGGAGCCTTCGGCCTCGGAGGCCGCTTGACCACGTACCGATCGACGACCTCTTCCTCGCGCGGGGCGTCGCCGTGGAGCACGACCACCCTGAGCTTGCGCCGGCCGTAAAGTCCGTCGGCCTCGACTTTGACCCGCTTTCTCCCGCTGGCTTTCCCGGTAGTGAGCAGCGGGTTCTCGACCCCGCCCTTCATCTCCTCGGAAAAGGAGAGGGTGGTGTTCGGCTGGCCCTTGGTGTCCCAGATCAGGGTTCGCTTCATTCCCCGTCCCACCACCCTTGCCTCGACCTTCTCCGCCGGTATCGGTCGCCCTGTCTTGAGCCCGGTGATCGGGGGCGAGTCGGGGTACGGGGTGATCTCCCATTGTCCCTTCGGGTCTTTCAGGAAAACCGTGGTCACGTCCTCTTCCTCATCGACGAAGACGGCGTTGTCGTCCCGCTTGACGCCATCATCGGTGACCGGCACCTCGACCAGGTCACCTGAAGCCGACGTCAATGTGAAACGGGGGGCGCCGTCCCGGCCGCTGACCTCGAGCGCCGCCTCTCGCCCGTCCAGGCTGAATGAGCGCGGATTGGCGGCGGAGCCGGAAACCAGAGCTCCGGGGAACTTCTCCTTGTAGCGGTCCAGACCGCAGCTCTTGCCAAACATCTCGGTCGACTTGGTCCTGAAGGTGTAGACCGCGCCGACGTTGAACCAGAACATCTTTGCGCAGGCGCCGATAACGCTCGAGCTGACCATCGCCTGGGCGTCCAGCAACGGCACGTTGAAGACCCGAATCCTTCCGCTTCCGGTGAACTGGAACTTGCCCTTGGCGATCCAGCCATCTACCCGGGCGCCGAGATAGAACGGATCACTGGGTCGGTCACGAAGACTAGGTACCCCGATCCCGATCCCGGCGCCGAATTCGACCCCGGTCTTTGTGTAGATCCCGATGTAGGCCGAGCCCAGGGGGATGTTGAAGAGGCTCATTCCGGCGTCAACACGGAAGTAGACCTCCTGGTTTTTGTAGCCGAACTTAAGCGCTCCGTTGACGCCGATCGGGGCGACCGGTTTTGCCGACCATGGCACCGGCATATCAGGACCAAACTCCGCGCCGAGAGCGGCGTCGAGCGAGAAATTCGGAGGCTCGGCCCAGTTTCCCCCGCCGGCGATCGAGGTCAGGAAACCGGCGCTGCCGATCGGGATCTTCAGCCCCACCACCCCGAACTTGACGTTGGTAAGCCTGCCCTTGGTCACGCCGAAGCCGGCGGTGATGCCCTTGCCCTCCCTGTCCAGCTTCGCCTGGGGTGTAAACGGGAACCTGACCGATGCCTCGCCACCGAACGCCTCCTTCGAGGCTGAGTAGTAGGCAGAGAAGTTCTGCAGGATCACCGCATTGAAGGCATCGATCTCGTTCAGCTCGAGCCTGAAGCCATCCCAGGTCGTTCCCTTCCCGAGTTCCGTGACGAAGTCAATGGTCGCGGTCTGGGTCTTGCCCTTGAGCGTGAAGATCCCCGAGAGCTGGACCGTCAGCCCGATCGAACCCTTGCCGTCCTCGTAGATGGTCATCGGGGTCTCGACGTTCAAGGCCGGAGAGAATATCCCGGCCAGAAACCCCTTGAAGACGACCGGCGCGCTGATCCGCATGTCTTCGATGACCATCTCGGCGTCCCCCGAGGTCGTGGGCTTCGGCGCGGTGAACTCCAGGTGGAAGGGCGCGCCCAGCGGGTTCAGGCCCGTCACCGGCCAGTTGCGGGAGTACATCCTTACGTCGCCGTCGCTCTCGACATCGCCAGTGGCAGGATTGAACTTGACCCCGGCACCGCCGCGCTCCCCCGCGCGGCCGAGTACGAAGCCATTCAGATCGACACCGACCCCGACCGGCTGATCGGCCCACTTGGCCGTGTAGACGGTCTTGTCACCGGTCCCCGTTCTGGTCCAGCAGGCATTGGCACGGGCGATGCCGACGTCGATAGAGGAACGTTCGCCGCCCTTGCAGGAGGTGTCGGCCGACCGCGCATCGCCCTCGGTCAGCAGCACCGCAAACGTCGCCAGGGATGCGATCAGGACCGCCGTGGTCCACCCCTTGAATCCGAACGCCTCTCGCTGGATCACACGCTCACTCCCGACATGGTGTGGGCACCATACA
>JBBRVF010000153.1:0-4491 GCA_038247145.1 Solirubrobacterales bacterium
AACGCGGCCAAGCTCGCCTCGGCACGTCGCATCACCGCCGACATCCCGTGGTACCCGTACTCGCGGCAGGACAAGAAGTCGGCCCCGCGCGAGCCGATCACCGCCCGGGTGGTCGCGCGCATGCTCGAGGCTGTCGGCATCGACCGCGTCCTCACGATGGACCTCCACGCCGGCCAGATCCAGGGCTTCTTCACCGTCCCGGTTGACCACATGACCGCGATGCCGATGCTGACCCAGTGGTTCACCGACCAGTACCGGGCCGAAGACCTCGTGGTCGTCTCGCCCGACGCCGGCCGGGCCAAGGCGGCGAGGAACTTCGCCCGCAAGATCGGCACCGAGTGGGCGATCATGGAGAAGGAGCGCCCCGCCCAGCAGGTGGCCGAGATCGGCTACGTGGTCGGTGACGTCAAGGACAAGATCGCGATCATCTCCGACGACATGATCGACACCGCCGGAACGCTCTGCGCCGCCGCCCGCACCGTGCTAGATGAAGGCGCCAAGAGCGTTATCGCCTGCGCCACCCACGGAGTCTTCTCTGGTTCGGCCTTCGAGCGCCTTCCCTACGAGAACTCCGGGATCGAGCGCATCGTCGTCACCGATACGATCCCGCTGCGCCCCGGAGCCCCGGACAACATCACCGTCCTCACTGCCGCCGGCACCCTGGCCGACTCGATCAACCGGATCTTCACCGACGACTCGGTCTCCGAGATCTTCTCCGGCGAGAACCAGCTCTTCTAGCCCGGCGGGGGCCCGCCGGGGACTGTGCCTAGAGTTCAGCCCATGGCGATCAAGCGCATAGGCCACAAAGGGGCTGACGCCCTCGTGCCGGGCAATACGATCGCCAGCTTCGAGAAGGCGGTCGAGGTCGGAGTCGACCTGATCGAGTTTGATGTGCTCTGGCTTGAAGACGGAAACCCCAGGCTCGCTCCCGCCCGCCGCTCGATGACGTCGCAATCAATCTCGACATCAAGCTGCCCGGACGCGAAGGCGAGATAGTCGAAGCCCTGATCAGTTACGGACTGCTCGAGCGGGCCAGAATTTCAACCATGGAAATCCCGACGCTGAGGGCTCTGAAGCAGCTCGAGCCGGCTCTTCACCTCGGCTGGACCGTGCCGCGGACAACCCGCGACTGGACCTCGAACCCCTGGCTCAAACCACTGCTGATCGCCGGAGTGGCCGCCGCCCGCCGACGCATGCCGGAAAACGTGGTCAAGGGGATCCCGGACCTCGGCGTCGAGTCGGTCTGGGCCTTCTTCGGGGTCGTCTCTCCGGCTCTGGTCAAGGTCACCGAAGCCGCCGGGGTCGAGCTGAACGTCTGGACGGTTGACGACCCCGATCGCATCGCCCGCCTCGAGGCGATGGGTGTCACCGGCATCTGCTCGAACGATCCCCGCCTCCTCCAGCCGTAGGCTCCGCCCTGCCGGCTCGTCGCAGGCCGGTGAGCAGCAGGTCCGTGCCGTAGCCTCAGATCGTCGAGTTGCTGACGACCGGCCCTCGGCCGGTGCCGCCGGCTCCGCCCTTGGTTCGCACCGCGCCTTCGAGGTCTTCGGTAGTGAAGCCGCCGACTGCCTTCTCTTCGGCCACGTAGCGATAGAGGGCCACCCCGAAGATCGTCGAGAGCACTTGCTGGACCAGTGCGGCGATCACAAAGATCACCAGTCCCACCCCGATCAGGGCGGCTCCGCCGACGCCACTGCTCGCCCACAGGGCGATGCCGCCGACGATCAGCAGGATGGCCGGCAGGAAGCCGAACAGTGCCACTGCAGCACCGATGGTCACAACGCCGGTGATCTGCTCGCCCCAGCGGCTCTTGACCAGGTGGGCGCAGCGCTTGATCGTCTCGATCGGACCGGTACCTTCGATCGCGATCACCGGGATGGCGAGAAAGGTCAGCACTCCCCAGGCGGCCGCGGCCAGCCCGCCGAAAATCGCTCCGAAGATGCCGAAACGCTCCTGTATTGCCCGGATGATCGTCATCACGACGACCGATACGAAGGCCCAGCCGGCGGCATTCGAAGCGCGTGAGCCGGCGACGGCCATACCCTCGCGGAAGCTGACCGTCTCGCCCTGCATGCGACGGTCGGCGCTATGGGCCAGGCCAATCGCGAAGTAGATCGAGATATAGGCGGCCAGGTAGACGCCGACGGCGACGAGGATCCCGCCGGCAACCTGCGACTCCTGGTCGATCAGGTCGAGGCCGGGGCCGATCACCACGGCGACGACCAGAAGGCTGAGCAGGCCGCTGGCGACCGCGAAGCGGACCAGCCCCGGATCCTCCCGGAAAACTCCCCAGCTCTTCTTGGTCAGCTGCCAGCCACTCTTGATTCGTCTGAACATTCGGTGTCCCCTCTCTTTGGTCGGTGGATGATTGCCGATCGCCGCGCCGCGGTCAAGTCACCAGCGATAATCCGGCCAACATCAGCGATCGGTCGCCGGGAAACGAGGCCGGGTCAGCGTCAGGTGCTGCGGTCGCCGCCGACGATGCCGGGAACCCGCTCGACGCCGTGGGACTCGAAGTACTGCCACTCCTGGCGACCGAGTTCGGTCGCCGGCTCGTCGGCGTAGACCCATTCCCGCATGATCCGGTACCAGTTGCGACGGGCCCGGAGCTGGCCTAGAACTGCGATAACACCGATCTCCATCCGTCGGCCCATCATCTCCTCGGCCGGAATCGATTCACGGCGCATCAACTCGAAGTACTCCGAGCGCGGGTCGTGGGTGACCTCGATCATGCGCATCACGACTACCGGGTCGACCTCGATTTCGTCGTCCTCCATGTACCAGCCGCCGATCGCCTTGACGTGGCTCATCAGCCGCTCGGCATCGAGCTTCGACGGCTTCTTGATGAATCCGAGGTCATGCAGGGCGACCAGCAGGCCTTCGGGGTCGTCGCGGGTCGCCGCGTCGAAGGCTTTCTGTTCGAGCTCGATCTGCTCGACGTCGAGCTTCTTGGTCATGCCGAAGTCGAGGAAGGCGACCCGGCCGTCTTCCATCCACAGGTAGTTGCCTGGGTGGGGGTCGGCGTTGAAGTGCTGCAGGTGGTAGATCGAGCCGAAGGATCCGCGGAAGATGATCTCGCCGAAACGGCTGCGTTCTTCCTGGCCGAGTTCTTTGATCTGGTCGAAGCTGAGGCCTTCGACGAACTCGGTGACCAGCACCCGGCGACGGGAAAGCCTGGTGATCACATCGGGCACGTAGATGAACGGATGTCCAGCGTAGGCGCGGGAGAAGGAGCGCTGGTTCTGGGCTTCGAACTCATAGTCGAGCTCCTCCAGTACACGCTCGCGCATTTCCTTGATTACCGACTTGGCGTCGAGTCCGGGGGCCAGCACCTTGGCCAGGCGGACCAGAACGCCGGCGTTTCGAAGATCGGACTCAAGCGCCTCGGCAACCCCTGGGTACTGAATCTTGACCGCGACTACGCGACCGTCGAGAAGCGTCGCCCGGTGGACCTGGCCGATCGATGCGGCCGCGACCGCCTCGCGATCGAAGCTGGAGAACATCGACTCGATCGGCTCGCCGTCGTACTCCTCGTCCAGGACTTTGACCACCTGCTCCCACGGCATCGAAGGCGCGTCGCTCCGCAGCTTGGCAAGCTGTTCCTGGTAGACCTCGCGGTACTCCTCGGGTATGAATTCGGTGTCGATGAAGGAGGCGAACTGGCCGATCTTCATCGCCGCGCCTTTCATCTGGCCGAGCGTCTCGACCATCTTCATCGCCGCTTCGGCATGGCGTTTGTCGAGCTTCTCCTGAGAAGCGTCGCCTCCGCGGACCAGGTTGCCGGCCTTCGTTCCGGCGTACTTGGCACCCTGTGCGCCGACGATGGTGCCAAGTTTGGCCGAGCGCTGAACCCGCCCCTTGGGAATCTTCGTTTCGTCCGCCATACAAGAACAGTACGAGGTTCACTATGCTGCCCCGTCCAATGTCTTCTGACAGAGCAACTCTCAACGTCTCGCCCCGCACCGAATTCGGCAGCCGCACGACGCGCCGCCTGCGTCGTGACGGCCTACTGCCCGGAGTCGTCTACTCCGAGGGCTCGGATGCCGTTTCCTTCCAGGTTGAAAGCCGGGAGGTCAGGGTCGTGCTCGGCGCCGGTCATGCGCTCTTCGACCTCCAGATCGAAGGCTCCGACCCGATCCCGGTCGTGGTCAAAGAGCAGCAGCACCATCCGGTCCGCGGCGATATCCAGCACCTCGACCTCCAGAAGGTCCGCCTCGACGTGGCGATCCAGGCCGAGGTCGCGGTCGAGCTCGAAGGCGTCGACGACGCTCCCGGTATCAAGCAGGGCGGCGTGCTCGAGCACGTGACCCGCGAGGTCACCGTCGAAGCTCTGCCGGCTGCGATCCCCGACAGCATCTCTCTCGACGTCTCCGAAATGGAGATCAACGACAACCTCACGCTCGAAGACCTGACTGCGCCCGAAGGCGCCGAGCTGATCGCCGACGATCCGGCCGAGGTCACGATCGTCACCCTCTCGCCGCCGCGGGTCGA
>JBBRVF010000154.1:0-4481 GCA_038247145.1 Solirubrobacterales bacterium
CGGAGAGCCGGGAAGCCGGCGGCTCGCCCACGCTCCTGGCCCCGACCGAGCCCGAGATCGGTCTGGAGGAGGGGCATGTGGCCGCGCTCCAGGACTGGGCAAGGGGACTGAAGCGCATCCACTGAGGCGAGACTTCAGAGCCGGGTTGCGCCGATGGTTACAATTCCCCCGTGCGTGAGTACTGGCCAATGTTTTTCCTCCTTGTGGTACTGAAGGTCCCTGTGCTGGCCATGATCTACCTCCTCTGGTGGGCCAGCCAGCCGGTTCCCGAGGTCGAGACCGGAGACGACGACGGTGGAGATCACGTGCGTCGGCGCGGAACTCGGCCAAGGTTCCCTCGAGGACCGCGTCGCGGACCCCACGGTCCCGGCCTGGACAACCTGCCGGACAGACCCCACGAGGGCCGCAGCCGTCAGCCGGAGAGAACGCGGTCGCGCGATACCCGCCTGCGCGACTCTTCGCGCTCGCGCGATACCGACCGCAAGTAGGGCTCGAAGTCAACCTGGACGGTATGGCGCTTCGAATTGACGTAACGGCGATCGACCGATGCCTGCTCGGCGGCGACATCGCGGGCCATCGCCGAGCGGTCCGGCAGCGCGCCTTCGCCGCTGATCAGCTCTGCGACCCAGGCTGACTGGGCTTCGGCCAGCGGCATGATCGCCCCCAGCGGCTGGATCAGGCCGACGAAGTAGAGCCCCGGATTCTCGATCGAAGCGACCCGCCGGTAGAGCTCGATCCGGTTGTCCTCGAAATCGAGGATCGACTCGTCCAAGAACGGGAAGGTGATGCGGTAGCCGGTGCAGTAGATGACCAGGTCCACCTGCTCACGACTGCCGTCGGTGAAGACGACCGAGTCGCCGTCGAAGCGCTCGATGTTCGGCTTCGCCTCGATTTCGCCGTGACCGATCCGGCCCAGCAACTCGCCCGAAACGGTCGGATGGGCGTGAAGTGGCTTGTGGTCGGGTTCCGGCAGCCCGTAGTCGCTCAGTCTCCCGACTGACGCGCGCAGCATCAAGCGCATGACCGCACTCTGAATAACGAGAGGAGCGCGGGCGAAGGGGCCGCTGGTTGCGAGATCGGTCGGCTTGCCTCCGATGTACTTGGGCAGGATCCAGGCGCCGCGGCGCATCGCCAGGAAAGTCCGGTCGGCGGCACGCGAGGACTCGACCGCGATGTCGGTCGCCGAATTGCCGATGCCGAGAACCAGGACCCGCTTGCCTTCGAGGATGTCGGATGTGCGGTAGTCGTGGGCATGCATCTGCTCGCCGGTGAAACCTTCGGTGCCGGGGAAGGCGGGCTCCGGCCAGCGGGCGTCCCAGTGGTGGCCGTTGCAGACGATCAGGTCGGTGTATTCGTGGGTCTCCCGCTCGCCGTCGGGGCCTTCGACCGTCACCTGCCATCCGCCGTTTTCGGGGACGGCCTCGACCACCTCGGTGCAGAAGCGGATCCGGTCGCGGAGTCCGAAATGATCGATGTAGTCGTCGAAGTAGGCGGCGATCTGGAAGTGGCTCGGGTAGTCCGGGTAGTCGACCGGCATCGGGAAGGCGCGGTACTCCATCATCTGGCGGGAGGTGTTGATGTGGAGCGAGCGGTAGGCCGCCGACATGCCGTTGTCGTTCTCGTAGCGCCAGTTTCCGCCGACCGTAGAGCTCTTCTCGAAGCAGTCGAAGTCGATGCTGCGCTCGGCCAGGTTCTGGCAGGCGGTGATGCCCGAGGATCCGGCCCCGATCACGCAAACGCGCCTGTGCTGATCGTCCATTCGCCAAGCATAGCCAATACCGGTCAATTGACCGGTAACTCGACGAACGCCGCCGTCACCTCACCAACCGGAACGGATTTCAGGTCGCATACGACGTAAATCGGTTCCAGTTCCAGCATGGCGGCCGTCGGGCGGGGGTCGCGGGGCAGGGGTTCGGGCGCCGAAACGCGAACGGCCCGCTTTTGGCGGGCCGTTCGTGAATTCGATTTGCCGGCGGCCAGGCCTCCTGCGGGGCTGCTACCCCGCGGGGCAGCCGGCGGGGCTACTCCGAGCCGTCGATGTCCTGGCTGATTCCTTCGAGCTCCTTGGCGAAGCCTTCGCCGAAGCTGTCGGCGCCGTCGCCGTTGGCTCCGTTGGAGTCGGAATCGAGTCCGAAGTTGTCCTCTTCCAGCAGGACCGTCTCTTCGGGCGGCAACATTCCTTCGGCCGGTTCGACCGTGATCGAGCGGTAGCGCTTCAGTCCGGTCGCGGCCGGGATCAGCTTGCCGATGATCACGTTCTCCTTGAGCCCGACCAGACGGTCGCGCTTGCCTTCGAGGGCCGCGTCGGTCAGCACCTTGGTGGTCTCCTGGAAGGAGGCCGCCGAGAGGAATGACTTGGTCGCGAGCGATGCCTTGGTGATGCCGAGGATCCTCTCCTTCGACTTCGCCACGGTGCCACCGTCGGCCTTGACCTGCTTGTTGATCTTCTTGAGTTCGTAACGATCCTCAAGCTGACCGGGCAGCAGTTCGGTCGAGCCCTTGGTTTCGACCTCATCCTTTTTCATCATCTGACGGACGATGATCTCGATGTGCTTGTCGTCGATCTCCACGCCCTGGGCGTTGTAGACGCGCTGGACTTCAGCCACCAGGTACTGCTCGATCGCGGTACGGCCGCGGATCGCCAGCACGTCGGCCGGGTACAGCGAGCCTTCGTTGAGCTGGTCTCCGACCTCGACCTTGTCCCCCTGCTTGACATGCAGACGGGTGCGCGGCGGGAATGTGTAGGTGGTCTCCTCGCCGCCCGAATCGAGGACGGTGACGATCGCGTGCTTCTCGTTGTGATCGACTCCGACTTTGCCGGCGACCTCGGAGAGGACGGCCAGACCCTTCGGCTTGCGGGCCTCGAACAGCTCGACCACCCGGGGCAGACCCTGGGTGATGTCCTGTCCGGCGACACCGCCGGTGTGGAAGGTACGCATGGTCAGCTGGGTTCCGGGCTCGCCGATCGACTGGGCGGCAACCGTGCCGACCGAGTCGCCGATCGCGACCATGAATCCGGTCGCCGGGGCGACCCCGTAGCAGGAGCGGCAAACGCCTCGCTCGGCCTCGCACTTGAACGATGAGCGCACCGGAACGGTGGCCTCGTGGTCGTCTTCGTAGGCGTCCGCGATCTCGGCCAGTTCCGGCTTGCCGATCAGCTGGTTGCGCTTGAGCAGATCACGACCGCGCTTGGTCGCGAACTTCTTTCCGGCCAGCCTGCCGACCAGGTTGGTGTTGATGTCACCGGAGGCACCGTAGACCGGCATCTCGATGAACTCCTTGGTCTTGCAGTCCTCGGTCCGGACGATCACGTCCTGGGCGACATCGACCAGGCGGCGGGTCAGGTAGCCGGAGTCCGCGGTACGCAGAGCCGTATCGGCCAGACCCTTCCTGGCACCGTGGGTCGAGATGAAGTATTCGCCGACCGACAGGCCCTCGATGAAGTTGGACTTGATCGGACGCTCGATGATCTCGCCCTTCGGATTGGCCATCAGGCCTCGCATCCCCGCCAGCTGGCGGATCTGCTTGAACGAGCCTCGGGCGCCGGAGTTGGCCATCATGAAGATCGGGTTGAGCTGATCGAGGTTGTCCTCCATCGCCTGTCCGACCTCTTCGGTGGCCTGGTTCCACTTGTCCGTGACCTGCTTGTGACGCTCCTCGGCGGTATGCCAGCCTTCGTCGAACTCGGACTGGATCTGAGCGGTCTCGGCGTCGAAGCGCGCCAGGATCTCTTCCTTCTCCGGCGGCGGCACGACGTTGTTCTTCGACACCGTGATGCCGGCCCGCGAGGCGAAGTTGAAGCCGAGGTCCTTGAAGGCGTCGAGCACCTGCGAGATGGTCGGGGCGCCGAACGAATCGACCAGCCATCCGACCATGTCGTTGATGTCGCGCTTCTTCAGCGACTTGTTGACGAACTCGTACATGTCCGGGTCGTAGTCACCTTCCAGGGCCACCTGCAGCGCCCGCTCGATGCGGTCGTTGAAGATGATCCGCCCGACCGTGGTCAGGAAGTGCTCGTGGCCGGCCCGCCGGTACTCGGCGAACTCATGCAGTCCGACGATGCCGTTCTCGTAGGCCAGTTCGGCCTCCTGAGCGGTCCGGAACGGATGCGGCCTCTTCTCGAGGGTCGACGGATCGAGTTCCTCGACCTCGTCCTTGCAGTAGGTCAGGTAGTACAGACCCAGCACCATGTCCTGCGTCGGGGTCGCCAGCGGCGCTCCGTGAGCAGGCGAGAGGATGTTGTTGGAAGACAGCATCAGAACCCTGGCCTCGGCCTGGGCCTCGGCCGACAGCGGCACGTGGACCGCCATCTGGTCGCCGTCGAAGTCGGCGTTGAACGCCGCGCAGACGAGCGGGTGGACCTGGAGTGCCTTGCCTTCGACCAGGATCGGCTCGAAGGCCTGGATGCCCAGGCGGTGAAGCGTCGGAGCGCGGTTGAGCAGCACCGGATGCTCCTCGATCACTTCTTCGAGCACGTCCCA
>JBBRVF010000155.1:0-4448 GCA_038247145.1 Solirubrobacterales bacterium
CTCGGTCTTCTTCACCGTCATGCTGCCGGTCATCTTCCTGGTCATCTTCGGGACGATCTTCGGCAACGACCCGATCGAGACCCTCGGCAACGTGCCGACCACCACCTACTACGTGCCGGCGATCGTCACCCTCGCCGTGGTCTCGGCGACCATGGTCAGCCTCGCGGTGAACCTGACCACCGCCCGGGAGGCCGGCCTGCTCAAGCGGGGCCGGGGAACCCCGCAGCCGCCCTGGGTTTTCATCGCCGGGCGGGTCGGCAACGCGATCGTCGTCTCGGTGGTGATGGTGATCGTGGTGACCCTGATCGGCAGGCTTCTCTACGACGCGCCGATCCCCTGGGAGCACATCCCGCAGGTCGCCCTGATCCTGGTCATCGGAGCTTCCGCCTTCTGCTGTCTCGGCATCGCGATGACCGCGATCATCCCCTCCCGGGAAGCGGCACCGGCGATTACCAACGTGATCACGCTGCCGCTGTACTTCCTCTCGGGCATCTTCATTCCGGAGAGCGAGATCCCCGACGGCGTGCTCTCGTTTTCCGGCATCTTTCCGGTGCGAAACTTCTTCGAAGGCTTCTTCGCCGCCTACAGCCCTGGTTCGACGGGCTCGGGATTCCAGTGGGTCGACATGCTCTTTGTCGCCCTGTGGGGGGTTGCAGGTCTGCTGCTGGCTCTGCGCTTCTTTCGCTGGACGCCAAAGGGCTGAACTCCAATAGCCTTGAAGCCGTGCTCCATCACGTGGTCATAGAGGTATCCGACTTGAACCGGTCGGCGGCTTTTTACGATGCCGTGATCTCGCCACTCGGCTGGCGCCGTCACGGCAACGGCAACGGGGCGATCGGATACGGCATCTCGAGGCCGATTCTGCTGATCACCGAACGGGCAAGCGTCAGCACCGATGGAGCGCTGGTCTGCCTCGCGGCTCCCGGTATCGCGGCCGTCAAAGCGTCCTGGGAGGCCGGATGTGCGACGGGCGGGCGCAGCGTCGCCGCGCCGGGAGAGACCACCGGTCACGGCTCGGGATCCTACTCCGCCTATCTGTGCGACCCGGATGGACAGGAGATCGAAGTAACCGTCGGCGCAGACTGACTGTCCGACTCACTTGACCTGCCCTTGGCAGCACCCATAACATCGGTCGGCAACCAACAACCAAAGGCGGTAAAGCATGAGCGTGAAGGTGGGAATCAACGGTTTCGGGAGGATCGGCCGCAACGTCGTTCGCGCAGCGGAGGTTGCGGGTGCGGACATCGAATTCGTCGCCTTCAACGACCTGACCGACAACGCCACCCTGGCCCACCTGTTCAAGTACGACTCGATTCTGGGCCCGTTCGGCGGCACGGTCGAGTCGGGCGAGAACTCGATCACGATCAACGGCTCGGAGATCCCCGTACTTTCCGAACGCGACCCGGCCAACCTGCCCTGGGGCGAGCTGGGCGCTGACGTCGTGCTCGAATCCACCGGCTTCTTCACCGCCCGCGCTGACGCTGCCAAGCACCTTGAGGCCGGCGCGAAGAAGGTCATCATCTCGGCTCCGGCAAAGGAGCCGGATGTGACCGTCGCCCTCGGAGTCAACTTCGACGATTACGACCCCGAGAACCACAACATCATTTCCAACGCTTCCTGTACGACCAACTGCCTGGCGCCTTTCGCCAAGGCGATCAACGACGCGGTCGGCATCGAGCAGGGGCTGATGACCACGATCCACGCCTACACCTCGGACCAGAAACTCCAGGACATGCCCCATAAAGATCTTCGCCGAGCCCGGGCCGCTGCGGTCAACCTGATCCCGACCACGACCGGCGCCGCCAAGGCTGTCGGCCTGGTGCTGCCGGAACTGGCCGGCAAGCTGAACGGCTTCGCCGTGCGCGCCCCCGTAATAACCGGTTCGCTCGTCGACCTGACCTTCACGCCTTCGAAGGCCACTTCGGTCGAGGAGGTCAACTCCGCGGTCAAGGCCGCCGCCGAAGGGCCGCTCAAGGGCATCCTCGCCTACAGCGAAGAGCCGCTGGTATCGACCGACATCGTCACCAACCCGCATTCGTCGATCTTCGACTCCGGTCTCACCCAGATCATCGGCGACGGCAACCTGGTCAAGGCGGTCTCCTGGTACGACAACGAGTGGGGCTACTCGAACCGTTGCGTGGAGCTGATCGGCAAGGTCTGAGGCGGCGACGATCGCGGGGCGGCCGGCGATGGGATTCATGAAACAGAGCGTGGGCGACGCCGAGGTCGAGGGGCGGCGCGTGCTGGTACGGGTCGACTTCAACGTGCCTCTGGACGGCGGCGAAGTCGCCGACGATACGAGGATCCGGGCGGCCTTGCCGACGATCGAGCATCTGCTCGATCGCGGCGCCGCCGTCATCCTCGCTTCGCATCTCGGCCGGCCCGGCGGCGAAGTGGTCGAATCGCTCTCGATGCAACCGGTCGCCGGTCGCCTTTCCGAGCTTCTGGGAAGGCAGGTCGAGCTCGCCCCGGAAGTGGTCGGCGAGCAGGCCGAAGCGATGACCGCAGCACTCGAGCCGGGCGAGGTCCTGCTGCTCGAGAACACCCGCTTCGAGGCGGGGGAGACGAAAAACGACCCTGATCTCGGTCGGGCCTTCGCCAGGCTGGCCGACCTGTTCGTCAACGACGCCTTCGGCACAGCCCACAGGGCTCACGCCAGCAACGTCGGTGTCGCCGCCGAGCTGCCGGCCTTTGCCGGAGAGCTGCTCGAGAAGGAGGTCAACAACCTGACCGCAGTGGCCGAGAACCCGGCCCGACCGCTTGTCGTGGTGCTGGGCGGGGCGAAGGTCTCGGACAAGATCGGGGTGATCGACCGCTTCATCGAAATCGCCGACCAGGTGCTTATCGGCGGCGCGATGTGTTTCCCCTTCTTCCGCGCCCGGGGTATCGACACAGGTGATTCCCTGGTTGAAGAGGACGGCATCCCGCTGGCCGCAGAAGCCCTCGAGAAGGCCGCAGGCAGCTCCTGCGAGCTCTGCCTGCCGGTCGATCTGGTTCTCGGCCGGGAGTTCTCGGCCGGGACCGAGACCATGCCTTCCGAGGGGACCGAGGTCCCGGAGGGCTGGATGGGGCTCGACATCGGGCCGGCTTCGGCATCCGACTACGCCGACCGCATCGCCGGCGCCGGAACGGTGCTCTGGAACGGCCCGATGGGAGCCTTCGAGCTCGCCCCCTTCGAGGCAGGCACCCGCACCGTCGCCGACGCGGTCGCCGGCTCGACCGCATTCACCGTGGTCGGCGGCGGAGATTCGGTCGCCGCCCTGGCCAAGTTCGGCCTGACCAGCGAGGTCGACTGGGCCTCCACCGGCGGCGGGGCGTCGCTGGAGTTGCTCGAGGGTCGCGAGCTGCCTGGCGTTCAGGCGCTGAACGAGGCATGATGGAGCGATGAGCCGACGACCCTTCATAGCCGCAAACTGGAAAATGAACAAGACGGCCGACGAAGCCGACAGCTTTCTTGATCCGTTCCTGCCGACCCAGTCGGAGGACGGCGCCGAGGTCGTGATCTGCCCGACCTACCTCGCCCTCGCCAGGGTGGCCGAGCGCTGCGCAGGCACTCCGGTCCGCGTCGCCGCCCAGAACATGTACTTCGAGGACACCGGCGCCTTCACGGGCGAGGTCTCCGCGCCGATGCTGCTCGACATCGGGGTGGACGGGGTGATCCTCGGTCATTCCGAGCGTCGCCAGTACTTCGGCGAGAGCGACGAGGCCCTTGCCCGCAAGGCCCGGCGTGCGGTCGAGGCCGGCCTCCAGCCGATCCTCTGCTGCGGTGAGACCGACGGCCAGCGCGAGTCGGGGGATATGGAGGCGGTTCTCTCCCATCAGGTTCTGACCGACCTGGCCGAGGTCCATACCTACGAGCTCGAGCGGGTCGTGATCTCCTACGAACCGATCTGGGCGATCGGTACCGGCAAGACCGCCTCCGACGAGCAGGCCCAGCAGGCGATCGAGTTCATCCGCAGCCTGCTGCGCACCCGCGGCGACGAGCAGGCCGAGAAGGTCAGGATCCTCTACGGCGGCTCGGTCAAGCCGGCGAACGCCGAAGCCCTGCTCGGGATGCCGGACATCGACGGCGCCCTGGTCGGCGGCGCAGCGCTGGACCCAGCCGATTTCGGCGCAGTCGTCGACGCGGCCGGCGCCGCCTGAGATGGCGATCGAAGGCGCGCAGACTCTGCCGGTGCCGGGAGTCGCCCTGATCGTCCTCGACGGCTGGGGACTGGCCGAGCCCGGCCCCGGCAACGCCATATCGCTGGCTTCGACGCCGACCTTCGACCGGCTCTGGGAGCACGGGCGCACCACCCGGTTGACCGCCTGCGGCCCGGCCGTCGGGCTGCCCGAGGGGCAGATGGGCAACTCCGAGGTGGGCCACCTGAACCTCGGGGCCGGCGCGATCGTCCAGCAGGACCTCGTCCGGATCGACTCGGCCGTGGCCGACGGCTCATTTTTCGACA
>JBBRVF010000156.1:0-4395 GCA_038247145.1 Solirubrobacterales bacterium
CCGATGCACCAGCACCGAGGCCGGGATCCGGCTGATCGAGAAGATGACCGGCGTACCGGCCCTGAACGTAATCGATCGCAGCACGGGACCGGAACTGGCGGCTTTCCTCGAGGACAGCCTGCCGGCTCAGCGGACCCGGTAGCGCAGTTTTCTGACCGAGCTCAGCCCCGCCTTGTCGGTGGCCCTGGCGACCAGGGTGTGCTTTCCGGTCTTGCGGCTGTAGCCCTTGATCCGGCAGGAGGCAAGGCCGGAGGTCCTGTCCTTTGACCGGCACCTGATCCTCTTTTTCTTCGGCAGCTTCCTGATCGACTTCTTCGAGCGGAACTTCCTGGCGACGACGCTGAAATTGCCCGGTTTGATTCCCTTGATCTTCGGTTTCTTCGGCTTGACCGTGTCCAGCTTGATTCGGACCGCCGCGCTGGTCGTCCCTCCGCCGCTCGTGACGACGCAGGTGAATGTCTCGATGCCGTCCTTCGAAACGGTCGTCGGCGGGCAGTCCTGCGACAGCAGTGACGACTGCGGATCGGAAATCTCCCACTCGAGACCGACCTTTCGTGTGTACCAACCGCGCCTGCCGTTCGGCTTGGCCGGGCTGAACTTCGGGTTGACCAGGGGGCCGTCACGGTCGAGCGAAGAGAAGGCCCGGTCGGCGAGCAGGAAGCCGGCGCCGCAGTCCGGGTCGGGGATCTGGGCGCTTTCGGTGCAGTCGATCGCATTCGCCGGATCGGTCATCATTCGCTCGATCTCGTCCGCGTTGGCGTTGGGGTTGCTCGACCTCAGGACCGCTGCGATCGCCGCTGCGCTCGGGGCTGCGGCGCTGGTGCCGAAGAAGGCCTCAAACCCCGGCACGGAAGTGCTGACCCCGTCGGCCGCGGCCAGCTCCGGCTTCTGCCTGACCTCGGGAGCCGGAAGGCGTACACCGTTCTGATCGAACAGCTTCATGGTCGGGCCGCGGGAGCTGAAAGGTTCAGGCGTGTCGAGGCCCGGATCGAGTGCGTCGACCGCCCCCACGGTGAGTGCTCCCCTAGCGGAGGCCGCATCGGGATTGACCGTATTCGAGTCGGTTGCGAACTCGGCTATCTGGAAGGAGCCGAAGTTGCCCCGCGCGATGTACTTCATGAACGGGGAGCTCGAACCGGAGAGGCGCTCGATCTTCAGAGCGACGTTGATATTTCCGGGGTCGCAGTTGTTCTGCCAGGTGACGATCTCTGCCGGGAAGCCGGTGACCGGGTTGTCGTCCAGGCCACCGCTCGGGTTGACGTTCGCAACCGAGCAAGGCAGCGGGTTGCCGTTGGCCCGGACCAGTTCCAAATCGAAGTCGGACTGAGCAGTACCCCAGACCTCGTCCCACTGGATGACCAGTTGGATGAATCCGCCATTCGGAAGCGACCCGGAAACGGGGGGTACCGAAGCAAGGGTCTGGACCGTGTCCACTCCGGGCCCGGGGTCGAAGTCGTGGGAGCCGGCGTTGTTCTGATAGGTGCCTTCCCAGCTCTGACGTGCCCGGTTGCCGGCCGACGCAAGGTAAGTCACCCCGGCGTCCTTGGCCCGGTCCACCGCCTGGGCCGTGACTCCATCGCTGAAGAAAGGCTCGTTCAGCCAGAAGATGTCGTCGGCGATCACCTCTGCTCCGGCAGCAACCAGCTGATCGATCGAGTCGGCCTTGCCGGCCGGGCCGCCGACGATGCCGGAGGCGAACAGGATGCTGTCGATTCCCGGCGCGCCGTCGAAGATGATCTCGGCCATGGCCCGGCCTTCGTCATCCGGATTTGCCCCGTCATCCTCCTTGAGCACGGTGACGGTTTCCGGAAGATCCCCGCTCGCCTGCGAGGAACCGACCCCACCACCGACCCGGTTGATCGAGGTCGAAACCACGCCGACGTCCACCCCTTCACCGGTACTCGCACCGGAAGAGAAAGCCAGCGGGATGCCGTGGGCGAGCACCCCTTCGGACTGGACCGAGCCGGCGTCGCTTCCGCCGGCGGTGACCGGTAGTACGGCTTGGGTCACACTGAGCCCCGCCAGGGCCGTCAGCCGCTCGACCGGGATCCAGCCTTCGACCACGGGCAGTGGGTCCTCGGCGGTCGCCTCGACCGACATCCCGGCACTGCGGAGCCTTTCGGCAGCCCGGTCGGCCGGGCCGGTGACGTAGGCCTGCACCAGCACCCTGCCGGCACGGGAAACAGTGAGGTCGGCCTGGCGGGTGGCGGCGATCGCTTCTTCGTCGCCGTCGCGGAGCGGGATCAGCTGGCTGCCGAGCTCGGCCAGGCGGTCCGACTGCCGCTCGCGGGACGAGGCGAACGGAACCAGCGTCAGTAGCCCGAAGAAGACCAGGGCCAGGATCGAAACGTTGCGGGCGAGACCCGGACTCATACCACCGCCACCCGGGCGATCGTGGTCAGCGACTGGTAGTAGAAGTCGCGTCCGAATCCCGGCGCCGGGAAGAGGAAGGCCTGACTTGCCGACGGCACCTTGACCCTGGCCTTGTCGGCACCGTTGTCCAGATCGAGCACGACCAGCTGGTCGGTCCCCAGCGGCCGCGAATAGCGCCGCATCCGGTCCGAGCCTGCCATGCGCCTGAGTCCCGGCCGGGCAATCTTTCTGATTCCAGGCTGCTTCAGCATCGCCAGACCGCGCCAGTCCTGGGCGACCAGTTCACGGGTATCCGGGTAGATTACGAGGTGACCTGCATGGGCGAAGCCGTCGCGTCGCCACAGCGGTTCGAGCTCGTCGCCGTCCATCTTCCAGGCCCGCAGCACTGCGTTGCCGGCGTCATAAGCGACGACGATCCGGTTGACCGGATCCCAGGCCGGGGGGTTCGACTCGGTGCCGAAAGGAAGGCCGCTGATCTCGACCGAGCGCAGCGACTGGGGATCGTCGATCCTTGCCCACCACAACCTGACCGGCGCCGGGGCCTCGCCGGTGCCGACCATCGACCAGTCGGTCGAGTTGCGACCCTGGTCCATCCAGAAGACATGCCGGTCGGTGATCACCGGATCCCAGCCGTAGCTGCGACCCGGGGCCGGCCCGTAGCGCGGCTTCCAGGTTTCGTCTATCTCGAGCCGACCCGCTGCGCGGTCGAAGATCATCCGGAAGACCGTCTCGGTTCCGACGGCGATCACGGTTTCGCCGTCCGAAGAAAGGCGGGCGATGCTCGGCTCGGGCAGCTCGAGCTCGGGAGCCAGCGACTCAAGAGTCTCGGGGTCGAGTACAGAGACCGTCGAGCGCTCCAGGCCGGCCGGTGCGTCGCAGTCTTTGGTCACAAGCTCGCCGCCGTCGAGCAGAACGAAGGAGTTATAGGGCCGCTCGACCGGTAGTCGCCTCGACTTGAGCACCTTGAGTTCGGGAGTGAGGCGATGGGCCGAGTTGCCGAAAACCATGTGCAGGTGACCGTCGGCGTGCGCGGCGATCCCGCCCGGCCAGAAACGGCCGGAGGGAAGCCGCGGTGAAGCGGCAGTCACTTCGAGAGTCTGCGGATCGAGCCTCTCGACCCATCCGTCCACGGCACCAGCCAGCGGATCGCCTCTGCTCGGCAGCGAATGCCTCAGCGCGAAGAGCTCGCCCGGCTCCCGCCGGATCACCATGCCGGATGCGTAGGCGTCGATTTTCGCCTCGACCCGGAGTCTCTCCCCCGGCCTGATGTCGAGCCCGGCCTTACCCTCCGGGCTGCCCCAACGTCGTGGACCGCCGTCCTCGCAGCTCCAGGGCCGCGGCCAGTAGGCGCCGTGGGACACGTTCACGCGAGTTTCGTCGAGAGCACCAGGCGGCTGTCGGCGAGGGCTGCCGTCCGGTGGACGGCGATCTCCTGATACCCGGGGTCGCTGACCATCCCGATAAAGGCCTGTCGTGAGGGATACTCGACGATGATCGCCATGTTCCATTCGGGCTCGGCCGGACCGATGACGCTCTGGTCGCAATGAACTGCGCTCAGAACCTTCGCCCCGGCTGCCTCGAGGAACGGCGCCACAGCCTGTCCGTAGAGCCCGTATGCCTCTGCCCCACTCATGCCGGCATCGGGGTCCAGTGCTTCGTCCCGGAAGCGCAGCAGGTTGAGCATCACGATCGCAGCGTCGGAGTCCGAGGAGGCCAGTGCCGCGATCTGCTCGGCGCTCGGTTCGATCGTAGGGGGGCTCATCGTTCGCGACCCTACCCGATCAGCGGCAGGCCGAACCCCGGCACTCGCTGAGCCGTTTGGCGACTCCCTCCAGCTCGACCACCTTGGCGGCCCAGGCCGGATCGTCGGCCAGGTTGACCAGTTCGTCGGGGTCGTTCTTGAGGTCGTAGAGCTCGATCGCGTCGAAGGACCAGTGCAGGTACTTGAATCGGTGAGTCCTGACCCCGTAGAAAGGCAGGTCGAAGGCGGTCAGCGGCGTATAGAACTTGAGCAGCGGCCTC
>JBBRVF010000157.1:0-4387 GCA_038247145.1 Solirubrobacterales bacterium
AGAACGATTCGAAAGGCTAGTCCGGTCCGGCCACCGTCTCCAGCACGAAGGCCGTGCCGAAACCTCGGACGAGCGGCCGATCCACCACCGCCATTCCGAGCAGCAGTCCCGGTGCCAGCTGCCGGAACTCGTCCCGGACGTGGCGCCACGGAAGCGGAGCCTCCTGCCCGTAGGTCGAGACCAGCACCGGGGCGCCGTCCAGTACCGAGGGCTCGAGCGTGGCGTCCATCGCCAGGTATTCGACCAGACCCCCGTCGCGGCGGAGCAGGTTCATGCCCGACATTCCCTGCCCGGCGACCTCGAATCGCTTTCCGTACCAGTCGGGCAGGCCGATCAGGCCGAGCGCCCATGGCGCCATCGCCCGCATCGGCGCCGGACCGACGAAGACCGCCCGGTGGCTGCCGGCCAGGTCTTCCGGGGACGGGGCCGGCAGCGCGCCCCAGAGCCTGCGCAGGGCCGCCGGAGTTTCGGGAAGATCTTCGAGCGTCAACCCGGATCCGGCCGCCCCCGATCCGGCTGACCCCATCCCGGCCGCCTCGGGCTCGACTTCCTCGCCCTTGCGCGGCCAGCAAGCGGCGAAGCGCTCCGACATCGCGGTGATGGTCAGGCTCGGGTTGACCCCGAGGTTGACCGGGATCGCCGAAGCGTCGGCGACGAACAGCCCGGGGTGACCGTGAACTTCGTGGGAGGCGTCGATAACTCCGGAATCGACGTCGGCGCCGATCACCGCCCCGCCGAGGATGTGGGCGGTGACCGATCTGCCGCCGGCGCTTTCGACCAGCAGGTTGAGCGGCGTTCCGCCGGAGGACCTAGCGAACTCCCGGGCCGCCTCGTTGGCCACGGGCAGGTAGCTGGGAGCCTCCCTGCCTGGCACCGACCGTGAGCGCAGGACCTTTCGCCAGGGGCGGAGCGGGGAGCGCCGCAGTTCGAAAGCGACCTCGTTCTCGACATCCTGCATGACGGTGAGCGCGGTCAGGCGCTTTTCGAAGTTGGTGGCGGTGACGGCCCGGGCGAACCTCAGCGGGTGGCGGGCGATCTCCAGGACCGTTTCGACCGCGCGCCTTCCCGGGGAGGAGCCGTCGACCAGCGGACCTACCTGCCAGCGCATCAGCTTGCCGCCTCCGACGTAGCGGTTCTGAGTGATGTGGGTGCGCTCGTCGGGGTGGAAGTCGGTCGAGATCGCCGGACCCCTGGTCAGGTCGGCGGCCGGGTCGTCTTCGAGCACGACGCTGACCGCTTCGGAGTTCGTCCGCACGGTGCGACCGAGCATCGGCGAGATCCCGGGCAGGGTGCCGAGCTCGTCACGGCACCTGAACAGGAGCTCGAGAGTTCCGAGCACGCCGGCCGAGACGACGACCCGCTCGGCCCGGATCGGCTCGTAGCGGACCCCCTGCTTCCAGGGGTGGGCCGACTTGGTCTCGTAGCCGCCACCCGGCAGCGGCGCCAGCGAGCGAACCTGCCGCTCGGGTTCGATCCGGACCCCGAGGCGCTCGGCCAGGTGCAGGTAGTTCAGGTCCAGGGTGTTCTTCGATCCGTAAGGGCAACCGGCCAGGCAGCCGCCGCAGAGCCGGCAGCCGGTCCGCTCCGGCCCCTCCCCGCCGAAGAAAGGATCGGGTTCGTCCACCCCCTCCTCACCGAAATGGATCGCCAGCGGCACCGGTCCGAAGCCGTCGGCACCGCCGACCTTCTCGGCGACGGCCCGCAGGTGCTCGTCCATCTCGCCGGTGAACGGGTTCTTGACCCGGCCGAGCATCCTCGCCGCCTCGGCGTAGAACGGCTCCATCGCCCCCTTCCAGTCCTCCTCCCCGGCCCCCCACGCCGGATCGGCGAAAACACGCGACTCGGGCTCCAGCAGAACGGCACCCCAGACGATCGAGCCGCCACCGACACCCGAGGCCCCGATGATGCCGACGTCCCTGAACACCCGCTGCCAGAAGAAACCATGAAGACCGAGGTCCGGCTCCCAGAGGTGGTCGCGCAGGCTGGTCCGCGCCCTCTGGATGTCCGCCGGCGAAACCCGCCTTCCCTGTTCGAGCACCAGCACGTCGTAGCCCTTCTCGGCCAGACGAAAGGCGCTGACCGCACCGCCGAACCCGCTGCCGACAATCGCTACGTCACAATCGAAACGGTCGACCATTGAGGCAGTCTCTCAGGGAACCAGGATGATCACAGCCGCAAAATAGGTGCCGATCGAAGCCAGGTCCTGGATCAGGGTGGCGAGCGGGCCTGAACCGAAAGCCGGGTCGAGCCCGAGCTTCTGGAAGAACGAAGGCAGGGCCAGCGCGACCGCCACCGCAACCGCGGCACTCGCGAACAGGGCCACTGCCACCGCCATGGCGACATCGAGATCTCCCCAGACCAGAACAGCGAAACCGAGGAAAGTGCCGCCGATGAAGATGCCCATCAGCACGCCGGTTATCAGCTCCCGCACGAGGATCTGCCTGGTAGTCACGCCGATCGCGAAAGCCCGGATCAAGACCGTCTGGGTCTGGGCTCCGACCGCACCGGCCATGTAGACGATCGCCGGGACGAAGAGCGCGACCAGCACGTTCGATTCGAGGGTCTCCTCGAAAGCACCCATGATCAGGGCAGAGACCATCGCCCCGAGCAGTCCGACGACGAGCCACGGAAGCCGGTGCCAGAGACGACGGCCGACGGGCTCCTCTGCGGCGGTTCTCGACTGGGTGGAGCTGGCCACGTAACCACCGATCCTGGCGAGGTCCTCGTCGTGCTCGGCGAGCAGCACGGCGAGCATGCGCTCGGAGCAGATCAGACCGCGGAACTGCCCCTCCGGCCCGGCAACGATGACGCAGCCGCCGTCGTGTTCGACCATCCTGTGGGCGACCACCTCCTGGTCGGTGTCTTCGGTGACCGTCGGGGGGTCGGGCTCCATGATCTCGCGCACCTTCTGTCCGTCATGGAAGGCGAGCAGGCTCTCCAGCGTGACCAGGCCGATCGCGACACCATCCTCGAGGACCACGACTTCCTCCGCGACGTCGAACTTCTGGCCTGCCAGCCCTGACATGAGTTCTCTGACCAGCTCGTCGGGCGAAGCAGTCGGCACGTTCATTGTCGCGTGCTCGGCGGCTGACTCAACCGGGGTTTCTGTGAGTTCAGCCACTTGCCGCATCAGGCTAGCGCAGACCCGGACGCTCCACTTGCAATCAACTGGCGCCGGAGATGACCGCCGCCAGTAGGAGGACCACTACCACCGCGTGGGCTGTCCAGGCGAGGGTTCGGACCCAGCTGATCGCGAGCAGGGACCGCAGGGAGGCATCATCAAGTCCGGCACGGCCGATCCGGCCGTGGGCGGATGCGGCGACGGCGGTCAGGACCCAGGTCAGCAGGGCGAATACGGCTCCGGCCGCAGTGAGGGCGCTCTCATCGGCCGGCGGGTCGGTGAGCAGCAGGAAGGAGGTCACCAGCTCGATCGCCATCGGAGGCAATACGACCCAGGTGGCGCGGTTCGAATGGAGCCGGTGGTACTCGGCGAAACCCTCATCGCCGACGAAAGGGAACAGCGGGTAGTGGGCCACCTGGACGAACCAGGTGAGCCCGACCATGAACAGCGTCGCCGCGGCGTTCGCCAGCAGCAGGGCCGTCACTTGACCAGCAGTTCCTTCGATTTCATGTCGTAGCGGACCTCGCGCCGGTCGGCCACCAGCGCGTCCAGCGCGACCTCGACCAGGCGATCGGGATCTTCTCCCTCGGGCAGCGGTGGAGGCTCTCCGGCGAGGGCCCGCTCGGCGAAGCCGGTTTCCATATGGCCAGGGCTGACTTCGAGAACCGTCGCCAGTTCCTTGCGCCGCTCGCGGCGAAGCGCCGCCAGGTAGGCAGCTAGCGCGGCTTTGGAGGCCGAGTATGCCGCCATCCCGGCGGTCGGGAACTCGGCCACGACCGCGGTGATCGCGACGACCGCGCCATCGGGAGAGAGCTCGTCGAGAGCGGCCGAGATCAGCCTTACCGGGCCGGTCGCGTTGGTGGCCATCAGTTCCGCTTCGACCTCAGGCTCGATCTCCCCCGAGCGGCCGAAGGCGACCGCCCCGGTGGCGACCACGAGACCGTCCAGGCCGCCCAGATCCCTCTTTGCAGTATCGACCGCATCGGCCGGCGAATCCGGATCCGCGTAGTCGAGAAGTACAACCGGCGCACCGAGTTCGGCTCCGATCCCGGCTACCGCCTCGCGGTCCCGCCCGGCGACAGCGACCGAAGCGCCACGCGAGGCGAGGCCACGAGCGAAGCGCTCACCGAGGAAACCGGTGGCCCCGGCGACGAGAAAGCGACTGCCGTTCAGCTCCACGGCCGCGCTCCCTCGGGGAAAGCAGGTTCATCTGTTTCGATCGCGGCTGGGGAATCGGTCGAAGGCATCGACAGAGCCTAGTCAACC
>JBBRVF010000158.1:0-4373 GCA_038247145.1 Solirubrobacterales bacterium
GATCAGCGCGGTCGTTCTCAAGGCCTGTGTAGCGCTCGGCGGCAAGCCGGCTCTGCCCCTCTCAGGCTTCCCCGGTCGCCTGCCTGCCGGCCATCGAGATCATGATCAGCACCCAGCCGGTGAAGATGAAGTCGATTCCGACCAGAAGCCCGATCGCCCAGTCGGCGGAGCTGGGGAAGTCGAGCAGGATGAACAGGCCGATAAGCAGCGAAAGCGCACCGTTCAGGGCCAGCCATCCGGCACCCGCCTCGCCGCGTTCGCGCGCGGCCACGAGCAGCCTGAAACCGCCCATGGCGATGAAGTAGATGACCAGGACCAGGGTGAGGGTCTTGGTGCCCTCGCCGGGATCGATCAGCAGGTAGAGGCCGGCGATCAGCGTTGCGACCGCCCAGAGCAACCTGACAACCAGCCTTCCCCCCTCGCGGAAGCTGAAGGCCGTACCGAACAGAAATACGGCACCGAAGAGCAGTATCCAGCCGATGAAGATGGTCACTCCCCAGGAGGCGACCGCGGGGATCAGGATCGCCACGGCGCCGAGCAGCATGAGGAGGATTCCGGCCCCCATGTACAGACCCCAGTTGATCGACAGGACGGACTTCTGGTCACTGGCTGGTTCCATGGCCGACACTCTAGCCGCGCGACAGGCGTGAGAGGGACCCCGCCCGGCGCTGCAACGTCTTCCCCGCAGGTAGAGTCACCGGTCCGTTCCGGGGTGGGGTAACTGGCTAACCCACCGGGTTTTGGTCCCGGTAATGGAGGTTCGAGCCCTCCCCCCGGAGTGTCGACGTTCAGTGTCGTCGGTCATCCGCCGCAACAAGTCAGGTGTATGGGGTTTGTATCTTTAGTCAGAGGGCGGCGGCGCCGTCCGTGCAAACCAGGAGAGGAAGCACCACTTGATGCGCAAGCTCGCAGTACTCGTCGCGGCCGCAGCGGCACTCGTATTCGCCCCCGCAGCCAGTGCCGAGATCAGCTCGGTCATGGACGGAGACCTGACCTGTGCCACGGTCACCTCCGACGGCAACGTCGCCGGTGCCACCGGCCAGCGCTGGTGTGGATCGGTTCCCGGCTCGATCACTTCCGGTGGCGTCGGTTCGCTGCCGACCGTTCGCAGCACGGTCAAGACTTTCGACGGAGTACCGCTTGACGTCAACGTCGCCTTCCCTCCAGGCCCGTCCGACGGTCCATTCCCCGTAGTCGGCATGTACCACGGCTACGGCGGCAGCAAGATGACCTTTCGCGACATGCAGCGGTGGCTCACGAAGGGCTACGCGGTCTTCTCGGTGACCAACCGTGGCGGTGGCGAGTCCTGCGTCAGCGCAGGCTCCAGGGCCGCCGATCCGACCGGCTGTGCCAACGGCTACGTACACCTGATGGACCCGCGATTCGAGGTCCGCGACGCGCAGCTTTTCCTCGGAATGCTGGTCGACGACAACGTGATCGACCCGAACAAAATCGCCTCCTGGGGTGGCTCCTACGGCGGCAGCGAGTCGATGCAGCTGGCCATACTGAAGAACCGGATGATGATGCCCGACGGCAGCCTGGTCCCGTGGACCAGCCCCCTGGGCGAGTCGATGAGCCTCACCGTCGCGACTCCGGCCGTTCCCTGGACCGACTTGGTTCAGTCGCTCGTTCCGAACGGCGACACGCTCGACTACCTCAAGGACGGAAGCTTCAGCGGAGTCGGCGGAGTGATGAAGGAGTCCTACGTCAACGGGCTGTATGCCTCGCGCTGGCCTGCTCCCATAGGTCAGGATCCGAGCGCCGATCTCGCGGGCTGGAAGGGCATGTTCGACGTGGGCGAGCCGTACACCGGCGCCGCCACGCAGGCGATGTTCGACGAGATAACCAACTATCACTCGTCCTACTACACCGACCACAGCCAGGCCCCGGCACCGCTGCTCATGTCAAGCGGCTTCACCGACGACCTGTTCCCGGTCGACGAAGTGATCCGCTACTACAACCGGACCCGGGCCCAGTACCCGAATACGCCGATGAGCATCTTCGCCGGCTCGTTCGGCCACGCCCGCGGCCAGAGCCAGGCCAACGTCTCGGCTGCACTGACCGCGCTGGAGGACGCCTGGGTCGACCACTACATGAAGGGCATCGGCCCGGCCCCGGTATCCGAGGTCACCGCTTACACCCAGACCTGCCCCGACGGCAGCCCCGGCGACGGTCCTTATACCGCCGACGAGTGGGCCTCCCTCGCCCCGGGGGAGATCGTGCTGAAGCGTGGCGCGAAGAAGACGATCGACCCCGACGGCGCAGACCCTGCCGTGGCGGCGCTCTTCAACCCGCTGAGTCCGGGCACGACCGCCTGCACTACGGCATCGGATGCGGTCGAGCCCGGCACGGTCGTCTACGACACCGATCCGACTCCGTCCGGCGGCTACACGATGCTCGGCTCCGCAACGGTGATCGCCCGGATCTCAGTGGCCAACGGTCCCGATTCGCAGATCATGGCCCGTCTGGTCGACCTCGACGGAGCAGGCAACAAGACGCTCGTCGCCCGCGGAAGCTGGCGACCGAAGAAGTCCGGCTTTCAGGTATTCCAGCTCCATCCCGGAGCCTGGGAGGTCGAAGAAGGCCACAGCCTGAGGCTGGAGCTTCTGCCGCGCGATGCGGCCACGGATCCGCCGGGCGTCCTCAACAATTACTCCCGTGCGTCGAACGATCAGCAGCCGGTAAAGATCGAGAGGCTCGAACTCAGGATCCCGACGGTTGAGCAGCCCGGTGCGCTCGGCGGCCTGGTCAAAGCGCCGAAGAAGAAGGTGCTTCCGGCCCGGGCCGGCGCCGCTCTGGCGCCCGGATACGAAGCGATCGGATCGCGCACGCTGAAGAACTACGCGGCTCAGTATTCGGCCAACCCGAAGCTCAGGGGCAAGGCCAGGGCGAAAGGCAGGAAGGTAAGGGTCAAGCTCAGGTGCGCGGCATCGGCCGACTCCTGCCGCAAGGCGAAGGTGATCCTGAAGGCCAAAGGCAGGACCGTCGCCAGAGGCAAGAACATCAAGACCGCCCCCGGCAAGACGAAGAAGGTCAAGCTGAAGATGACCGGCAAGGGCCGCAAGCTGTTCAAGAAGAAGGGCAGCAGGGAGCAGAAGAGGAAGATCAGGGCCAAAGTGCTGGTCAACGGCAAGAAGTCCGGCAAGGTGACGATCAAGCGCAGCGGCAGGATCAGGTAGCTCCAGGCTGCCGGCCATCTGCTTCACCGAAACCCCGCCGCCCGGCGGGGGGGCGGTCAGGCCGGCTTGCGCTCGCGGGACCGGCCGCGCGGTGAGGCGATGCCCAGTACCCGCATCGCCTTGATGCCAAGGCCGAGCCGTTCGCGGCCTTCGGTGGCGGTCGCGTCGAGGCCGCTGAGGTCGCGGATGCGCTCGAGCCGGTAGCGAATCGTATGGCGATGGGTGAACATCTTCTTGGCCGTGGCCGGGACGTTTGCGTCGCTGTCCAGATAGGCCTCGACCGTTGCAACCAGATCGGTCTCGTACTGCTCGTCGTAGGCGACCAGCGGCTCGACCGTCTCCGAGTAGAAGCTGTGAAGTTCTTCGCTGGTAGTCCCCAGCAGAAGCCGGTAGGCCCCGGTGTCTTCGAAGGCGAGCGGCGAGCGGCCCTCGGCCTCGCCCACGTTGAGGGCGAGGTGGGCCTCCCTGGCGGCACGTTCAAACTCGCCGGGTGTAGGCGCATGGCGTGACCTCGAGATGGTCACGGCCAGCCCGCTGAGCGAGCGCGGCAGTTCGCGCTCCAGCGCCTCTTCCACCTTCAGCAGCCTTTCTTCGTCGGCGTTCGGCACGATCACGGCGACGATCGAGCCCTGCTCGACCTCGCCCATCGCGGCCACCGAACCGGGCGCCACCGCCCGGATCGTGCGCACGGTCAGGTCAACCACCCTCGACCTCCAGTCGCCCTCGCGGGCCGAGCCCGAATGGGCTCTGACCATGAGTACGCCACCGCCGCGCGAGAGGTCGCAGCCGACCTCCGAGGCACTCGCCACCAGTTCGTCAGGTTGCGAAAGCGAACCGTCGATCAGGCCGGCGACCAGATCGGAGACCGCTCCTTCGTTACCCCACTCGGCCGAGCGGGCCCGCTCGACCTCGAGTACGGCAAGCGCCGTCAGGATCTCGACCACCGCCTCGTCAGCCCCGTCCCCGATGAAACGCAACTCCCCGACCTCCTCGCCGCCGATCCCGAGTTCGAGCGCGACCACCCCCTTCCCGGACTCGCCAAGGCGCTTTTCCTGGGCACGCGTAGCACCGGCGACGGCGAGCACGATCCCCGACCGGTCGAGAAAAGCGACCGGCATGCCGAGCACTTCCGCCGCGGCGCGGGCGAGTCCGGGCAGACCGAGTCCGGCCAGAACCGGTGCGGCGAGGGCGGCA
>JBBRVF010000159.1:0-4364 GCA_038247145.1 Solirubrobacterales bacterium
GACCTCGTGGCTGACCGCCTTGCCGATGTCGTGGAGCAGGGCCGCCCTCCTCGCCACCTCGACCGAGGCACCCATCTCCCCGGCCATCATCGCCGCCAGGTTGGAGCACTCGACCAGATGGGCCAATACGTTCTGTCCATAGCTGGTTCGAAAGCGCAGGCGGCCCAGCAGCCTCACGATCTCCGGGTGGACGCCGGTCACCCGGGCTTCAAGCAGGGCCGACTCCGCCGCCCGGATCATGACGTCCTCGACCTCTTTTTCGGCTTCCACGCAGGCAGCCTCGCAGGCGGCGGGATGAATGCGCCCGTCCTCGATCAGGTTCTCGAGAGCAATCCGAGCCACTTCACGCCGAATCGGATCGAAGCTCGAGAGCACGACCGACTCCGGCGTCTCGTCGATGATGATGTCAACTCCCGTCAGCGCCTGGAGCGAGCGGATGTTGCGGCCCTCCTTGCCGATGATCCTGCCCTTCATCTCTTCGTTGGGAAGGTGAACGGTCTGGGTATTGCTTTCGGTCGACTGGCTCGATGCCAGGCGCTGGGTGACCACGGCGAGGATTCCCCGCGCCCGGCTCTCAGCTTCTAGACGGGCTTCGTCTTCGGTCCGTTTGATGATCAGGCCCGCCTGGTGCTCGGCGTCGCGGCCGACCCTCTCCAGCAGCAGCTTCTCGGCTTCCTGGCTCGAAAGCCCCGCCAGCCTCTCCAGCTCCGCGACCTGCTCCTGCTCGATCCGACCGAGGTCCCCTTGCCTCTCTTCCAGGCGCCGCTCCTTGATCTCAAGCAACTCGGCTCGCCGCTCGGCTTCCCGAAGCCGGGTGGATGCCGACTCGAGCTGTCGCAGCGCCCGCTCCTCCATACGCACGATCTCGTCCCGCCTGGTTCTCAGCTCGGACTCGATCCGATCGGTCTCTGCGACCCGGTTCGTCACCGCGGAGGCGGGCGTTTCGTCAGGGGAATCGGCCCCGGTACCGTCGCCGTTCTTTAGCCAACCTGGGATGAATGAGCGCAGCGCCATAAGCGTCCGCCTAGGCTACTGAACGCCCTGATGGCCCCCGAGGGTCCGGATTGCCGGCAGTCGACCCTCGGCGATCTGCTCGGCCGCCCTGCGAATCGCCGCATACGCGTCCTCGGCACAGAAGCCGCGCCTTGCCAACAGGCCCAGCGCCCGCTGCCGGCCGCGGTCGTCGCCCAGCTCGCTGCCTTTCTCGAGCAGTACCCGCGTAGCCCGGTCGACCTCGCTCTCTTCTCCGCCCCGGGCCAGCGCTGCCGAGATCAGGTGAGGTGACACCCCGCGGCTGTACAGCGCCGACTGAATCCGGTCGTTTCCCCAGCCGGAGAGCCGGCGTTTGTCTTCGACGTACCCGCCCGCGAAGCGCTCGTCGTCGAGGGCGAGGTTCTCGATCCGGTAGTCCATCACCCGCTCGGCTTCCTCCGGTTCGACCTCGCGCTCGGCAAGCCACTTCAGCATCTCCGCCTCGGTCCGCTCCTTGCGAGCGATCGCCGCCAGCGCGGCAGCCAGTAACTCGTCAGCCAACCTTCAGCCTCAGGCAGCCTGTTTCTGTGGCAGCTTCTGTGGCAGCTTCTCGGTCTGCTCCGCCGCTTCGCCTGTCTCTTCGACAATCTTCTCGTCGGCTTCCTCGACTGCCTCGGTGCCCTCTGTTCCCTCCAGCGGCTTGCCGTCGCGGGAGATGCCCTCGGCGGTCAGGATGCGCTGCTCGATCTCATCTGCGATGTCGGGGTTCTCGACCAGGAACTGCTTCGAGTTCGCCCGGCCCTGACCGAGCCTGGTATCGCCGTAGGAGAAGAAGGAGCCCGACTTCTGGACCAGATCGTGCTCGATCCCGAGGTCGATCAGGCTGCCCTCGCGGGAGATACCGAGGCCGTACTCGATGTCGAATTCGGCCTGCCTGAACGGGGCAGCGACCTTGTTCTTGACGACCTTGACCCGGACCCGGTTGGCGACGGCCTCGGTGCCGTCCTTGAGGGTCTCGATCCGGCGGATGTCGAGGCGCTGGGAGGAGTAGAACTTCAGTGCGCGACCGCCGGGCTGGGTCTCGGGAGAGCCGAAGGAGACGCCGATCTTTTCGCGGATCTGGTTGGTAAACAGGCACATGGTGTTGGCCCGGTTGAGGTTGCCGGCAAGCTTCCTCAACGCCTGCGACATCAGCCGCGCCTGAAGGCCGACCGTGACATCGCCCATCTGGCCTTCCAGTTCCGCCCGGGGAGTCAGCGCGGCGACCGAGTCCACCGCGACCACGTCGACCGCACCCGACCGGGTCAGCACGTCGACGATCTCGAGCGCCTGCTCGCCGTAATCGGGCTGCGAAATCAGCAGCTCGTCGGTATTCACGCCGATCCGGCGGGCGTAGACCGGATCGATCGCGTGCTCGGCATCGATGAAGGCACAGACCCCGCCCCGCTTCTGGGCCTCGGCGATGATGTGGTAGACGAGGGTCGTCTTGCCCGAAGACTCCGGTCCGAAGATCTCGATGATCCGGCCTCGCGGGATGCCGCCGACCCCGAGCGCAATATCGAGCGGCAGAGCACCGGTCGAAATCGCCTCGATGCTGAGCGCAGCTTTGTCGCCCAGCTTCATCAGCGAGCCGGCACCGAACTGCTTCTCGATATGACTCTTGGCGGCGTCGAGGGCCGCGTTGCGCGCCTTGACCTCTTTGTCGGTCTCCGGCCCCATGTCGTTGATCCTGTTAACACTCATCTGGAAATCACCTCACCGCAGCCGCTCCGGCCGCATCGCATTGTTCGGTTCGTCGAGCTCGATCGAACACAAGTTCGGTTCAGATCTAGACCATACGGTCCCCGTCGGACGAAAACCCGTCACGCCGGATCACCCGTAGAACACTGGCGGGGAAATGCTCAAGAGTGTTCTACAAAGCGAAAAATCGGCTCACGAAACCGTCACGAAAGCAGTCGCCTGAGGAGGTGCATGCCGACCAGTGCCGAGCGGTCCCGGATGTCGCTGCGTCCTCCGGGGATCACCAGGCTGCGCGCTTCGCAGCCTCCGTCGGCGGTGACCGCCTCGAAACAGACGAAGCCGACCGGCTTCTCCTCGCTGCCGCCTCCCGGACCGGCAATGCCGGTGATTGAGACCGCGACGTCGGCATCGAAGCGATTCAGCGCGCCACGCGCCATCTCGCGAGCGACTTCCGGCGACACCGCGCCGTGGCGCTCGATCGCCTCCGGATCGACGCCGAGAAGCTCGGCCTTGGCCCGATTCGAGTAGGCCACCACCCCGCCGGCGAAGTATTCGGAGGCGCCGGGACGGTCGGTGATCCGCGCCGCCAGCAACCCGGCGCTGCAGGACTCCGCCAGGGCCAGCCGGCGGCCCTCGAGCAGCTCCGCGACGATCGAGTCGATCGTGGTGCCGTCAAGACTGAACAGCGTCGCCGCATGCCGCTCGGCCAAGGCCTGCCGCAGAGAATCCGCCTCGGTCTCCGCCTCCTCGCGGTAGCGCACGTCGATCTCTACTTCGCCCCGTCTCAGGCATGTGGTCACCTCGAGCCGGGCGATGTCCAGGCCTTCGGCTTCGATCTCGCGGAGCGAAGATGCGAGCTCCGACTCGGGGGTGCCGAACATGCGAAGCCTGTAGCTCAGCAGCGGAGTCGCCCGCTCGATCACCTCCCGCAGCATCGGCTGTTCGAGAGCGTCCTCCCACATCGGGTGAAGCTCACGCGGCGGTCCGGGTAGAACCAGCACCACCAGGTCCTCGCCTGGGACGATCAGCCCCGGCGCGGTTCCGATCGGATTCAGCGCGACCGCGCCTTCGGGGACCATTGCCTGCTTGCGGTTGGCAGCCAGCATCGCTTCGGCGGTCAGGTCGATCGGCGTGGTCGCGGCGTACCTGGCGAGAATCGCCGCGATCCGGTCTTCCATCTCCTTGTCCAGCACGAGCTTTCGTCCGGTGAAGTCCGCCACCACCTCTGCGGTCAGGTCGTCGGCGGTCGGGCCGAGTCCGCCGGTGGTCACGATCAGATCGATTCCGGCCTGTTGCATGTGCTCAAGTCCGGCGAGCAGGTCGGCTGGTCGATCGGCCACCACCATGATCTCGATCAGCTCGATCCCGAGCTCGAGGAAACGCTCGGACAGCCATGGACCGTTCTCGTCACGTATGACTGCCGTAAGCACCTCGGTGCCGGTCACCAGGATGCCGGCCTTCACGTTCTTTTGGGGGTCTCCGGCCATCTTCAGCTTCGACCCTACCGCCCGACCGCCGCGAGCAGGCACCAACCGCTGCGTCCCTGCGGTCGGGATCAGGCGTCGCTTACCGGCACCGGCTCGGGCTGCCCGGTGGGCTCCGCGTCATTGTCCGGCGCGAGCGCTGCCGCATCCCCGGCGGCGTCGATCGCC
>JBBRVF010000160.1:0-4343 GCA_038247145.1 Solirubrobacterales bacterium
CGTCGCTCTCGTAGGTATTGCTCAGCTCCTCGCCGGGCTTGAGGCAGTCTTCGAAGGAGGGCGAGCGGCCCATGATCGGCTCGGGGATCTGCTTGGCGAGCTGGTCGCCCATCTTGTAGTCGTAACCGTGGACCCTGGCCGAATCGCGGATCGCCGCGCGGGCGGCCATCGTTCCGAAAGTGATTATCTGGGCGACCGAGTCGCTGCCGTACTTCTCGGTCACGTACTGGATCATGCGGTCGCGACCGCGGACCGAGAAGTCGATGTCGATGTCGGGCATCGACTTGCGCCCGGGGTTGAGGAAGCGCTCGAACAGAAGGCCGTGCTCGACCGGATCGATATCGGTGATGCCGAGTGAGTAGGAGACGACCGAACCGGCCGCCGAACCTCGTCCCGGGCCGACCGCGATGCCGTTCTCCTTGGCGTACTTGATGAAGTCCCAGACGATCAGGAAGTAGGACGGAAAACCCATGTCTTCGATCACTCCGAGCTCGAATTCGAGCCGCTCGACCGCCTCCGAGGGCGGCGGATCCCCGTAGCGCTCGCGAAGGCCTTCTCCCGCGAGTCGGCGCAGCATCGCCGACTCGGTCACGCCGTCGTCGGTCGGATAGTCGGGGAGGAGGATCTCGCCGAGGGGGATCTCAACTTCGCAGCGCTGGGCGATCTCAAGGGTCATCGGCACCGCCTCCGGCCACTCGGCGAAGGCGGCGGTCATCTCGCCGGCGTCCTTGAGGTAGAACTCGTTCGTATCGAAGGTCATCTTCGGTGCGTCGAGCGTCGATTTGGTCTGGACGCAGAGCAGGGCGGTGTGGTTCTCGTAATCCTCGCGGCGCAGGTAGTGGACGTCCGCCGTGGCGACCAGCGGTCGGCCTGTCTCGCGGGCGATCCTGGCGATGCCGGCATTGGCCTTGTCCTGGTCGTCGATGCCGTTCTTCTGGACCTCCATGTAGACCTGCTCCGGCCCGAAGACCTGAATGAGCTCGTCGAGGTGGGCCCGGGCGTCGTCCGGCCTGTCCTCGACAAGTCTGCGTACGAACCTGGCCTGGAGGCAGCCGGTGAGACAGATCACGCCCTGCGAGTGGCGGTCGAGCAGTTCCATGTCGATGTTGGCCTTGCCACGGTGGTAGCCCTCGAGGAAACCTTCCGAGCTGAGCGCGACCAGGTTGTGAAAACCGGTGTCGTTCTCGGCCAGCAGGGTCAGGTGGTTGCGCTCGTAGCGCGGGTTTTCCCTGACCCCGTGGCGGTCGTCGACAAAGTAGGCCTCGATCCCGAGGATCGGCTTGACGTCGTTGGCCCGGCAGGCCTTGTACATGTCGAGGGCGCCGTTCATGACGCCGTGGTCGGTGAGGCTGAGGGCCGGCATGTCCAGCTCCGCGGCCCTGGCCGCCATCTGCTCGATGTTGCAGGCTCCGTCCAGCACCGAGTGCTCGCTGTGAACGTGGAGGTGGGCCACCTGAGCCCCGGATGAAGTGCCTGAATTCATGCTCGCCCATAATGGCAATCGGACCTGACGCCAACCGGTGTCGGAGGGCCCCGATTCCCGGACTTTGCAGCAACAGTCTGGACGCCGGCCGTTATCCGGCCCCCTAGGATGGTTCCGATGATCTATCTGCTCCGGCACGGCGACGCCGAACCCGACCAGGGCGACGGGGACGCCGCCCGTCGCCTCACCAAAAAGGGTCGCAATCAGGCCGACGCGGCAGGCCGCGCGATCGCCCGCCTTGGATTCGAACTCGACGGCTGCCTGACCAGTCCCAAGGTCAGGGCGCTGGAAACGGCCAGACTGGCCTGCGCCCATCTCGGAATCGAGCCGGTGATCAGCGAGCCGATCGGGGAGGGAGGCTACGACAGCCTTTCGCTGGTAGCCGGCCGCGGCGAAATGCTGCTGATCGGACACGAGCCCGACATGTCGGCTGAAGTCGGCCGGCTGACCGCGGCCAACGTCAAATTCAAGAAGGGTGGCCTGGCGGTGCTCGAGCCGGGAGTACTGAGAATCCTGATGCGACCTGCTGAACTGGCGGCGATAGCCGGGGGCTGACCCCGGCAAACCGGACCGGCGCGGGTCTCAGCCGGCGCAGACCCAGGCGCCGGGACCGTCGTTGGCCCAGATCAGGGCGGCGATCCGGTCCTGCTCGGCCTTCGAGGCCTCGTGCGGAAGCCCTTCACCGCCGTAGGCGGTCCAGGTAGACGGGATGATCTGGTAGGCGCCGCCGGCGCCGCTTGGGGCATTCAGGGCTGCATAGTTTCCGCCGGACTCACACATCACGATGTAGGTCGGAATCGAGTACGGGCCGCCGAGCTGGGCGGCGACCTGCTCCTCGGCTTCGGCAGCGCTCTTGGCCTCCTGTCGCCTGATCTGCTGCTCCCACGCCTCTATGTCGGACTTGAGGGTCTCGATTTCGGAGCGGCGGGAAGCGCTGAGGGAGGCGAACTGACTGGCACTCGCTTCGGCTTCGGTCCTGGCTGTCGAGATACTTGCCCGGGCGGCATCCAGCGCCGCTACCTGGGCCTCCGCCCTGGCCTCGAGCCCGGCCAGCCTTTCGACCGACGCTTCGAGCGAGTTCCGCACCGAGCGGACCCGGCCGGCCAACTGCTGGTCGGCCTCGCGGATCGCCAACAGGTACTCGGTACGCGTGCTGAGGTCGCCAAAGTCGGTCGAGCTGAAAACCAGATCGACGGTCTCACCCGGGCCGCCCATGTAGATCGATGCGAGCCGATCGGCCAGCAGTCTCTCTGCCCGGCGCAGCCGCTTCCTGGTGGCCCCGAGCTCGGTGGTCTGTTCATCGAGCTTCTGCCCGAGCGCGGCGCTTTGCGCGGCCCCGGTTTCGATTTCGGAGCTGAGCTCTGCCTCGCGCTCAGCCGCCTGTTCGGCCTGCCGGCTCGCCCTGTCTAACCCTGCCCGGTCTTCGTTCAGCCGACCGGAGAGGCTCTCGATGCGCTCGGCCGCGGCCGAGCTTTGCTGCTCCAGGTCCTCGATCGCGGCCAGGGCCGGTCCGGATCCGAGCACGGCGCAGCAGACTACGGCCGCCGCTGTGGCGGCGAGTGAGAGGGGTTTCATCGGATCAGACCCTGCCCGGGCCGGTTCTTGTGTGAGTTGATGCCAAAGCCACCTCACACCGTAAAGAAGTCGCGCAGCCGCGCCGCCCGGATCGGGGGCAGGCGCAAGACCGCTTGCGTTGCCGCGCGGTCAGGCCTCGGGAACGTCCCGGACGACGAGATAGCCGGCGACGGACACCGCGGTCACCGTAGCGACCGCCCCGAATCCGACCAAGGCGGCGGTTCTGGGACTTATCTTGCGCCTCAGGAAGCGGACGGCGAGCTTGACTGTGATCCGGCCGATTATCGTGTAAATCATGTCTCGTCCTTTCGGTTTCTTACCCGGTGTGCCATGCGGCTCTGCAGCGAGAACAGTTCGATAAAGCCCGGGCTTGCATTCTGGGAGAACTTACCCCCTGACTCGCCAAACGAAGCAAGGTTCTCGTCGTAGAGCGCGTATTCGGAGGTCCGGGCGACCGGGGTAGCCGAGCCCTTGAACAGTTTCATCGTGACCTCTCCGGTGACATACTCGTTGGCCGAGTCCATGTATGCGTCGAGATCGTGGCGCAGAGGTTCGTTCCAGAGTCCGGCATAGGCCATGTAAGCCCACTGGTGGTCGAGCGTGGGCTTGAAGTTGTTCTGGTGGATGGTCGAGACGACCTTCTCCAGATCCTGATGTGCGGTCAGCACTATGGCCGCCGCCGGAACCTCGTAGATGTCGCGCACCTTGAGGCCGACGATCCGGTCCTCGAGGGGGTCGACGATTCCGCAGCCGTGCCGGCACCCGGCCTCCGCTGCCGCTTCGAGAAGCTCGACCATGCCGAGTTTCTCGCCGTTGAAGCTGACCGGCCGGCCGGCCTCGAAGCCGACCGTCACATATTCGGGCTCATCGGGGGCAAGCTCGGGCCGGGTCACCAGCTGGAAGACATCGTCCGGCGGCGGCGTGCCGAGCGACTCGATCCCGCCGCCCTCGGAGGAGCGGCCCCAGAGGTTGTCGTCGATCGAGTACGGAGGTGCCGAGGTGCCGCCCTTGAGGGGGATTCCGTGAGTCCGGCAGTACTCGAGTTCTTCGTCGCGGCCGATCTGCCAGGAGCGGACCGGAGCGATCATCTTCAGCTCAGGATCGAGTGTGGCGACGGTGGCTTCGAGCCGGACCTGGTCGTTGCCCTTGCCGGTGCATCCGTGGGCGAGTGTGTCGCAGCCGGTACGGGCGGCCTCCTCGACCCCGAGCTTGGCGATCAACGGACGAGCCAGCGAGGTGAAAAGTGGATAGCCGCCCCCGTAGAGCGCGTTGGCCTCGATCGCCC
>JBBRVF010000161.1:0-4337 GCA_038247145.1 Solirubrobacterales bacterium
ACCGCGCCATTCGAAACCGGCCTGCTCGAAGATCTGGTCGAGCCCCTCCTCCTCAGCCTGGGCCTTGACCAGCGCCGACCCCGGCACCACCATTGCCCGGATCGAGTCGGCTACCTTGCGCCCCTTGATCGCTCCGGCGGCTTCGCGCAGATCCGAGATCCGCGAGTTCGTGCAGGAGCCGATGAATACCCGCTCCGGCCTGACCTCTTCGATTGGGGTGCCGGCCTCGAGCCCCATGTACTGGAGCGCCCGTTCGGCCGACTCACGCTCGGCCGGGGTGTTCATCCGAGCCGGATCCGGTACCTGATCGCTGACCTGTACAACCATCCCCGGGGTCGTGCCCCAGGTGACCATCGGCGCGATCGAGGCAGCGTCGATTTCCACTTCGTGATCGAAGACCGCGCCTTCGTCACTCGGCAGCTGCTTCCATTGCTTGACCGCGGCTTCGAAATCATCCGGGACCCCCGGCTTTCCGCGCATGTAGTCATAAGTGGTTTCGTCGGGGGCGATCATCCCGGCTCGTCCGCCGCCTTCGATGGTCATGTTGCAGACAGTCAAGCGCTGCTCCATGGTCAGCTCTCGAATCGCTTCGCCTGCGTACTCGACCACGTAGCCGGACATGCCTCTGGTTCCGAGTTCGCCGATCGTCGCCAGGATCAGGTCCTTTGAAGTCACCCGGGCGGCCAGCTTCCCCGTGTAGTTGATCCGCATCGTCTTCGGTCGCCTCTGGACCAGCGTCTGGGTCGCCATCACGTGTTCGACCTCGGAGGTGCCGATGCCGAAGGCCAGCGCGCCGAAGGCCCCGTGGGTGGAGGTGTGGGAGTCGCCGCAGACGATCGTCATTCCCGGCTGGGTGAGTCCGAGCTCGGGGCCGATGACGTGGACGATCCCCTGCGTATCCGAACCGAGGCTGTAGATCGGCACACCGAAATCCTCGGCGTTCTGCTCGAGAGCCTCAACCTGCTTTCGCGACAGCGTGTCGGCGATCAGCTTCGCGCTCGGCGTGCCGTCGGTCGGCACGTTGTGATCCGCGGTCGCCACGGTCTTGTCCGGCCGCCTCAGCTTGCGCCCGCTCATTCGCAGGCCTTCGAAGGCCTGAGGAGAGGTGACTTCGTGGACCAGATGGAGGTCGATGTAGATCAGCTCATCGCGGACCTCATGCGCCTCCCAGATCTTTTCGAACATCGTCTTTGGCATTCGCTTCCTTCCTATCCCCGGCGGAGACCCGCCGCGATGACGGCGATGAACCGGGTCGGCTCATCGCTCTGGTTCTCGAAGTGGTGTGGCAGGTCGGCGTCGAAAGTGACGCTGTCCCCGGGGCCCAGCAGGTACTCGTCTTCACCGAAGACAAGCACGACCCGGCCCTCGAGGACCACCGCCGTCTCACGGCTGCCGGGTTCGTGCATCGGTGCGTCCCCGGCGGTGCCGGTGATCGCCCCGGTGTCGAGCTCATGCGAAGAAACGTCGGCCCTGAGCCCCGGGAGCGGCGGAGTCAGTTCTTCAATCCGGTGCCCCCTGCGCTCGTGACGACGGTGGTCGGAAGCGGGGCTGACGACGACATGCGGTGCTTCGTCGAGCCTGAGCAGCTGCGACAGGCTAAGGTCGAGTCCCGAGGCGATCTTCCCGGCGACGGCCAGTGTCGGGCTGGTGGCACCGCGCTCCACCTGGGAAAGCATGGTCGGGCTTACTCCGCTGCGTTCCGACAGGTCCCTCAGCGAGAAGTCCATCGCCTCCCGCAGTGCCTTGATCCGCACTCCGACGGCGGCGACATCGGCCACCGGGTCCAGAAGGTCATCGGTGGACCCGGCGGTCAGGGTCGTTTCGCTGATCTCTGTAGCCGCTGTCGACATGGCTGTACGTTATCACGCACGTTTGTATCGTACAAGGCCCATCGTTGGCCGTCGGGGCATGCTGCAAAGAAAACGCCCCGCGGAGGCGGGGCGTTTCAAGTTGCTTCGTGGTTCGCGCCGGGTCAGGAGCCGTTGCCGGGCCGCTTGGCTGGCCTGGGCTTCTCTGCCGGGTTTTGTGTGGTGATAAGGCTGAACATGATTCTGCCCATCATGATTCTCACGTCTCGATTCGGTGTTCGTGCGTTTACGGGAATTACTCCGACTCCTACGGTAGAGATTCCGAGGACGCGGCAGAGTGAGCAGCGTCACTCGCCTTCGGGTCCCCCGTTCTGGCGGCGATCCGCATCCGTGGCCGGGGCCGATCGCTGCCAGTACGGCGGGCGTAGGTGCCCGGAGCCGGTTCAGGGGCCGGTCATCTCGGCGACGGGTTCCGAGGGAGTATCTTCTGCCTGCCTGATCGCGGCTTCGTCGAGCAGGTTGGAGAGCGCTCTCACGTAGGCGCGGCCTGAGGCCTCGAGGATGTCGGTGGATACGCCCTGGCCAGATGCCGTCTGACCGTCAATCCTCAGCACGACCGTGACCTGTCCGAGGGCGTCGTCACCTCCGGTCACCGCAGCGACGTGGTACTCACGCAGCTCAGCCTCGGTATCGGTGGCCTTCTGGATCGCGCCGAAGATCGCCTCGACCGGCCCGTCGCCGGTGGATTTGCCCGGGACGACCTCGCCGGAAGGCAACTTCACCCCGACCTCTGCCCCGGGCTCGCGGTCGGAGCCTGCCTCCACACGGAAGGAGTCGAGCTCGTGGGTTTCGGCCCGGTCGCGCATCTCCTCCGAGACGATCGCTTCAAGGTCGAGCGCAGTGACCTGCTTCTTCTTGTCGGCGATCTCCTTGAAGCGTTTGAACGCCTGGTTCAGGGCTCCGCCGTCGACCACGAATCCCAGCTGCTCGAGAGCGTCCTTCAGCGCGTGGCGACCTGAATGTTTGCCAAGCACAATCTGGTTGGAATCGAGGCCGACCTCGGTCGCGTCCATGATCTCGAAGGTTGAGCGTTCCTTCAGCACACCGTCCTGGTGGATGCCCGACTCGTGGGCGAATGCGTTTCGGCCGACTATGGCCTTGTTGGGCTGCACCACATAGCCGGTCAGGCGGGACACCATGCGGCTGGTCCTGGCGATCTCGCGCGTATTGATGCCGGTGGTGAGGCCGTGGGCGTCTTCGCGAACCCTGATCAGCATCGCGATCTCCTCGAGCGAGCAGTTGCCGGCCCGCTCGCCGATGCCGTTGATCGCACACTCGACCTGGCGGGCGCCGGCCAGCAGGCCGGCATACGAGTTCGCCACAGCCAGTCCGAGGTCGTCGTGGCAGTGGACCGAGAACTCGATGCCATCCGTCGACGGCATGAACTCGCGCAGCTTGCGGAGGTACTCGGCGTACTCCCCAGGCGTCGTATAGCCGACCGTGTCGGGAATGTTGAGTACCGTAGCGCCCTCCTCGACCGCGATCGCACAGACTTCGGCCGTGAACTCGACGTCTGCCCGGGTCGCATCCATCGGCGAGAACTCGACGTCTTCGCAGTAGGACTTCGAGTGAGCGACCGCCGCCCTTGCCCCGGCTTTGACATCTTCGCGCGTATTTCGCATCTGGTGCTCGATGTGGATGTCGGAGGTTGAGATGAAGGTGTGGATTCGCGGCCGCTCCGAGTCCCGGATGGCGTTCCAGGCGGCGTCGATGTCGCCTTTCTGCGCTCGGGCGAGACCGCAGATCGTCGGACCCTCAACCTTGCGGGCGATCTGCTCGACTGCTTCGAAGTCGCCCGGTGAAGCGATCGGGAAGCCGGCCTCGATCACGTCTACACCGAGACGGGCAAGCTGATTGGCGATCTCGAGCTTCTCGGAGGTATTGAGTGAGATTCCCGGAGACTGCTCGCCGTCTCTCAGGGTCGTATCGAATATGTGGACGCGATTTGCGTCGTCTGTGACCGTGTCGCTGGTCATATCGCTTCTCCTTCTGAATCTAAGGGTGAGTCAAGGTTTGCTCGCGGCTATCGCGCCGCCCGGCGATCATTCCCCCCGGAGGGGGAGGAGAAGGAGAAGCAGTGCCGGGCTTAAGCTGCATCGATTCATGACTGCGGCAAGCGTAGCGCAACCGTCCGGAGCGCTCACGGAGCGACGGGAAACGGCCGGCAGCGTCCGCCGCGATGCCGACGGCCACAGGGTCCGCTCAGAGTTCGATCGAGTACCCGGCTGAGAAGCCGTCGAGCCGGGTGATCGCTTCGATCGTCTCGGCCGAAACGGGAGCATCGCTGGTCACCACCATCACCGCCTGGTTACTGTCGGATTCGGCGCCGACCGCAGCCGAGCCGATGTTGACTCCCTGCTCGCCGAAGATCGAGCCGACCCTGCCAATCATGCCGGGCTGGTCCGAGTAGCGGAAGACAGCCATATGAGCGGCGAAAGGAAGGTAGAAGCTCTGGTCCTGGATCGAGAC
>JBBRVF010000162.1:0-4324 GCA_038247145.1 Solirubrobacterales bacterium
GAGATGGGTATAGCCGGGCATCGCCCAGTCGCGGTGCTCGCGGGCGAGCTTGATGAGTCCTGCCATGACCGCGGATATCAGCGAGTCGGCCCGTCGCGAATGGAACATGGCCGCCATCGCCACGTCGGTCGCCACCTGATCGTTCCGGGACCTCCCGGTATGGAGCTTCCCGGCCAGCGGGCCGACCAGGTCCCCGAGTCTGCGCTCGACCGCCAGGTGTACGTCCTCGTCGGCCGGCATGAATTCGAAGCTGCCGGATTCGACTTCGCCGGCGATCTCGGCCAAGGCCCGGTCGAGCTCGGGGAGCTCGTTGTCGGAAATGACCCCGATGCGGTTGAGGGCCGCCGCATGGGCCCTGGACTGGGCCAGGTCGTGGGGCGCCAGGCGCCGGTCGAAGTCGACCGAGCGGTTGAGGCGCCAGAAGCGCGGATCCGGATCTTCTCTGAAGCGGGACACGGTGACGATTATGCCGTCAGAACGCGGTCGAGCGCTTCGGCGACCCGATCGACGTCACTTTCCGACATCGCCGTATGGAATGGCAGCGCCAGCGAACGCGCCGAAACCGATTCTGCGACGGGGAACTGGCCTTCTTCGTAGCCGAGATCTCTGAACTGCGGGAAGAGGTGGATGCAGGGCAGATAGGCCTTGACCGGCACCCCATCATCGCCCAGTGACCGGATCACCTCGTCGCGGTCCAGGCCCGGGTCCAGGCGAACCGGGTAGACGAACCAGCTGCGCCTCTCGTGGCCCTTTCCGGCCACCGGGGTCTCCACCCCCTTCACGGATCCGAGCGCCCGTTCGTAGGAGGCGGCGATACGGGCGCGGTCGGCCAGCATCCTGTCGAGTTTGCCGAGCTGCGCGACGCCGATCGCCGCCGCGACGTCGGAGAGCCGGTAGTTGTAGCCCAGGCGATCGTGGTCGAGCCAGTCCATGTCCACCGCCCTGCCCTGATTGCGCTCCGACCGGATCCGTTCTGCTTCCGCCGGATCGCGCGGGACGATCATGCCGCCTTCGCCCGTGGTCATCTGCTTGTTGGCATAGAACGCGAAGGCCGCGAGTGAGCCGCGGCTGCCGACCTTGCGATCGTCCCGATCGACCGCGCCGAGAGCCTGGGCCGCGTCTTCGAGAATCGTCAGACCCTCCCTTTCCGCCAGCGATTCGAAACCAGGAATGTCGCAGGGATAGCCGAATATGTCGATCGGCAGCAGTCCGACGGTATCCGGACCGATCCGGGCGGCGGCGACATCCGGAGTCAGGTTGAGGGTGAGAGGATCGACATCGGCAAAAACCGGCCGCACGCCTTCATACATCAGGCAGTTGGCACTGGCCACGAAAGTGAAGGGCGAGAGTACGACCTCGTCGCCGCAGGTCCAGCCGGCCGCCCTCACCCCGAGATGAAGCGCCGTGGTACCGCTGTTGGTCGCGATCGCGTCATCGACTCCCAGCCACTCGGCGAATCCAGCTTCGAAGCGCTCCAGCATCGGGCCGAGTGAAAGCCGCCCGGATCGCAGCACTTCGAGCACGAGCCGTTCCTCCTCGGGCCCGATGTCGGGCCTGGCAAGGGAAAGCGGCTCGCCCTCGACCGCAGTCACGATCCGGCCTTCTCCTTCCCCCTCGGGAAGCCGTACTCGAGCGAGTCGACCAAAGCCTCCCACGAAGCCTCGATTATGTTTTCCGAGACTCCGATCGAGCCCCAGGAGCCGTCTCCGTCGGAGGAGTCGAGCAGTACCCGGGTGCCGGCCCCGGTGCCATGATCGGAGTCGAGGATGCGGACCCGGTAGCCAGTGAGCTCGATGTCGGCCAGATGCGGATAGTGGCTGGTGATCGCCGAGCGAAGCGCCTGGTCGAGGGCGTTGACCGGCCCGTTTCCTTCGGCGACGCAGAGGTGGCGCTCGCCATCGACCCAGATCCGCAGGGTGGCTTCGGTGGCGACGCTCCCGTCTTCGCGCATCTCAGTCAGCACCCGGAAACCTTCAAGCCTGAAAAGCGGCTCGTATTCGCCGGCGCAACGACGCAGCAGCAGGTCGAACGAGGCTTCGGCGGCTTCGTAGTGATAGCCCTCGTGCTCGCGCTTCTTGAGCTCGGTGATCGCCTCCTGAGCCGCCGCGTCGTCGAGGTCCAGACCGATCGCCTTCGCTCTGGCGACAACCGTGGCTTTGCCCGACAGCTCCGACGGCAGGACCATGCGGCTGTTGCCGACCTGCTCGGGTTCGAGGTGCTCGAAGGTCCGCGAATCACTGGCGATACCGGCCACATGCATGCCGCCTTTGTGGGCGAAGGCGTTTCTGCCGACGTAGGCCTGGTCCTGGTCGACCGGGACGTTGAGCAGTTCGGCGATGTAGTGGGAAGTCGCCGCAAGCTCGGTCAGGCGGTCGGAGCCAACTACCTCGAAGCCCATCTTGAGCTCCAGCGCCGGCACGATCGAGACCAGGTTGGCGTTGCCACAGCGCTCGCCGTAGCCGTTGATCGTTCCCTGAACCAGCCTTGCCCCTTCGCGCACTGCCGCCAGCGAGTTCGCGACACCGCATTCGGCGTCGTTGTGGGCGTGGATACCGAGTTCGACCTCGTCCCCCAGTTCGGCGGCCACCCCGGCGACTGCCGAGGTGACCTGGTCGGGAAGGCTGGAGCCGTTCGTATCGCAGAGGCTGAGGTTGAAGGCTCCCCCCGCGATCGCGGCCTTCAGACACCCCATCGAGTAGCCGGGGTCCTCCCGCCAGGCGTCGAAGAAATGTTCGGCGTCGTAGACGACCCGCTTGCCTTTGCCAGTCAGGAACGCAATCGACTGCTCGATCATCGCCAGGTTCTCCTCCGGCGACACCTTCGTCACTTTCTCCAGGTGTAGCGACCAGGTCTTGCCGACCAGGGTCACGACCGGGGCAAAGGAGTCAGCCAGCATCAGAAGGGCCTCGTCGTGGTCTGCCTCCACTCCGCGCCGGCGGGTCATACCAAAGGCGCAGATCTCGGCCTGCTCGAAGCTCTCGGCCGAGAGCAGTTCGAAGAGTTCCGCCTCCTTCGGATTCGAAGCCGGGAAGCCGGCCTCGATGAACTGGACGCCCATGCGGTCGAGAGCGTGGGCTACTCGAACCTTCTCCGGGGCGGAAAGCGACATGCCGTACCCCTGCATTCCGTCCCTCAGGGTCGTATCGTAGAGCTTCACCTTTTCCATTACTGCGGTCCTTTCAGAAAATCATTCCCGGAGGCCGCTCGGGGCCGCCGGCAGAGCCGGACGCGGCAGCACCGCGTTGCCGTGGGCTTTCAGCCCACAGCACCCGTAATTCGGGCAACCGGCATGATTTCCATGAGGCAGCGAAGCATCAGCCCTTGACTTTACTCGGTTCGCTCGCCGGTTCGGGCTCGCCGACCGGGTCGAGCCATTCGTTGTACTCGGGTAGCCGCCCGTAGATCGCGTCTTCGTAGCGGGCCTGCACCAGCTTGGTGACCTCCCCGGGCTCGCCCAGCGGATGGTCGTCGATTTCTCGTACCGGAACGACCTCGGCCGCGGTGCCACACATGAAGACCTCTTCGGCGTTGTAGAGCTCGGAGCGGGCGATGTCGCGTTCGATGACCCGGTACCCGCTGTCTTCGAGGATCTGCATCACCGACTTGCGGGTGATGCCGTCGAGGATGGAGGCGGCCTGCGGCGGCGTGCAGACCTTGCCGTCCTTGACCACGAAGATGTTCTCGCCGGATCCCTCGCAGACGAAGCCGCGCTCGTCGAGCAGGATCGCCTCTTCGTAGCCGGCGTTGGCCGACTCGGTCTTGGCCAGGATCGAGTTGAGGTACTGGCCCGAAGCCTTGGCGTGGGGTATGAGGCCGGATGAGGAGATCCTCCGCCAGGAAGAGACCTTCGCCCTGATCCCGTGCTGTTTGCCCGCCTCTCCGAGATAGGCGCCCCAGGGCCAGACCGCGATCACAACCTCGACCGGTGCCGACTTTGCGTAGAGGCCCATCTCTCCGTAACCGCGGAAAGCCAGCGGCCGGATGTAGCAGTCACGCAGCCCGTTGCGACGGATCAGCTCACGGACCGCTTCGGCGATCTCGTCCTGGGGGAAAGGCATGTCGAGGAAGTACATGCGGGCGGAATCGAAGAAGCGATCTATGTGCTCGCGGTGGCGAAAGATCGCCGGACCCTGATCTCCGTCGTAGCAGCGGATGCCTTCGAATACGCCCGTCCCGTAGTGGAGTCCGTGGCTCAGAACATGGACTCGCGCCTCGTCCCAAGGGACGAAATTGCCGCTCTGCCATATGAACTCAGCCTTTTCCACTGACGACTCCTCTTTCGGTTCCGGATGGAGAATGGTACGCGGGTCGGGCCCGTCGCACC
>JBBRVF010000163.1:0-4307 GCA_038247145.1 Solirubrobacterales bacterium
ATCGAGCTCAACGTCTCCTGTCCGAACGTGCATTCCGGCCTGATAGTCGGTGAGCAGCCGGCCGAGACCGAGTCGCTGATGAAGGCCCTGCGCCCGCTGACCTCGCTGCCGCTGATCGTCAAGCTGACCCCGAACGTCGCCAACCCGGAGCAGGTCGCGCTGGCCGCGGAGGCCGGCGGCGCCGACGCCGTTTCGCTGATCAATACGGTCAAGGCGACGGCGATCGATCCGGACCGCAACCGGACCTGGCTCGGAGCCGGGGCGGGTGGGCTTTCCGGGCCGGCGATCCGGGCGATCGCCCTGGCGCAGGTCCGGGTCGTCTCGGCGGCGGTTGCGATACCGGTGGTCGGCATGGGGGGCATCGAGGACGGCGAGAGCGCACTCGAGTTCATCCTCGCCGGAGCCCGCGTGGTGGCCGTCGGAACCGAGAACTTCCGCGATCCGGCAGCGGGTATCGCCGTGCGCCAGGAACTCTCCAAAGCGCTTGAACGGCGCGGCTTTGAATCCCTGGCCGCGGCACAGGCATCAACCTTGAGTTGAGGTTTAGGCGAATTTGCAGTTTTCGGCAGTTTGAGCCGGGCAGCCGGAGAGATCACGGTTATACTCGCGCCCTTCATGCCCGTCTCTCCGAAGAGCATTTCCACCTCGCCCGAAGCCCCGGAGAGATCACTCGACCAGCGGATGGACGCGCTCAGGCGGGCCAACGGCATCAGAACCGCCCGGGCCCAGCTGAAGAAGGACCTCAAGGCCGGCAGGGTCAGCATCCACGACCTGCTGGACTCTCCGCCCGAATACATACTCACCGCCAAGGTCTTCGACATGCTGCTTGCGGTTCCCAAGTACGGCCGGGTCAAGGCCAACCGCGTGCTCAACCAGTGCCGGATCTCACCGGCCAAGACGATCGGCGGGCTTTCCGAGCGGCAGCGCAAGGAAATGGTCGGCCTTCTCCGTCGTTAGGCGCCGGGCCGTCTCTGCGGCCGCGATTGCGGTCCACTCCATCCTCTAGGCTGGCGCTCCGATGTCCGTCCAGCAGTCAAGAGTCTTCGTGATAACCGGCCCCTCGGGGGTCGGCAAAGGCAGCCTGATCGGCCGGCTTCGAAAGGGCCTGCCGGCAATCGAGCTCTCGGTCTCGGCGACCACGCGACCTCCCCGCCAGGGTGAGAGCGACGGCGTCGATTACCACTTCCTCTCGCCCGAGGATTTCGAGCGCCGGGTCGACGCGGGCGAGTTCCTCGAACACGCCCGCTACAGCGGAAACCGCTACGGAACGCTGCGCTCCGAAGTCGAACACCGGATCGAGGACGGCCACCCGGTGGTGCTGGAGATCGAGGTCCAGGGAGCGCGCCAGATCCGGACCACCATGCCGGAGGCCGTGCAGGTCTTCATCGCCCCGCCCGAATTAGAATCGCTGAGGCAGCGGCTTGAGTCAAGGGGCACCGACGGATCCGAGGCGATCGAAGCCCGGCTGAGGGTCGCCGAGGAAGAACTTGAGGCGCGCGGGGAGTTCCCGCATCAGGTCGTAAACGACGATCTCGAGCGTGCTGCGGGCGAGCTCGAGGCCATAGTGCGCGGCAAGCTGTCAGACTCTTCTGTATGACGATGATCAAGCCCCGCGTAGACCACCTGCTCAACCACGCCGATTCTTCTTACGCTTCGGTGGTAGTCGCCGCCCGTCGCGCCCGGCAGATCAACAGCTATTTCCAGAGCCTCCAGGAAGGCGGATACGGGGATTACCCGCCACCGATGGTTCCGGCAGCACCGGGCAAGGGCGCGCTGACGCTCGCCCTCGAAGAGCTGGCTGAAGGCAAGCTGAAGTACGAATACCGCGCCTGACCGAAGCGGTGACCGGGCCGGGAGCGAGCACGGTCTGATGGCGAAGGTCCTGCTTGGTGTCAGCGGGGGGATTGCTGCTTACAAGGCGGTCGAATTCGTTCGCCTGGCGACTGCAGCCGGGCATTCGCTGCGTGTGGTGATGACCGCCTCGTCGCGCCGCTTCATCGGAGTCGACACCTTCGAGGGCATCCTCGGCTCGCCCGTGCTGACCTCCGAGTTCGAGAAGGACCCGATGCGGGGCACCTTCCCCGGGGATCCCCTGCCGGAGCACGAACCGATCGGACACCTCGCGGTGGTTGAAACGGCCGACGCCTTCCTGGTCGCTCCCGCATCGGCAAATACGATCGCCAAGCTCGCCCACGGTCAGGCTGACTCGATGCTGACCACGTCGTTTCTCGCCTGTCGGGCACCTCGTCTTGTCGCCCCGGCGATGAACGACCGCATGTACCTGGACCCGGCTACCGGCGCAAATCTGGAAACCCTTCGAGAGCGCGGGATAGAGGTGATCGAACCGGATGTCGGCTCGCTGGCCTCGAAAGGCGAGTACGGGGTCGGGCGCCTTCCCGATCCGGCCGAGCTTCTGAAGCGGGTCGAATCCGCCCTCGGCGGAGACCTCACCGGGCTCAGGGTGCTGGTCACCGCCGGTGGGACCCGCGAGCCGATCGACCCGGTTCGCTTCATCGGCAATCGCTCCAGCGGCCGAATGGGCTTCGCCCTGGCCGAGCGTGCCCGCGAGCGTGGAGCCGAAGTGACCGTGCTCGCGGCCAACGTCGCCCTTGAAACGCCGGCCGGTGTCGCGCGGATCAACCTCGAGACGACCGCCGAGCTCGCCGCCGCCTGCCGCAACTCGCTGCCGGACTGCGACCTGCTGCTGATGGCCGCGGCTCCGGCCGATTTCCGTCCTGACGAGGCAGCGGCAGGCAAGCTGACCAGGGAGGGAGACGCTTTCGAGCTGAACCTGCTTCCGACCGAAGACATCCTCGCTTCGCTCTCGGCTTCGGCCCGGCCGGAGCAGACCCTGGTCGGCTTTGCCGCCGAGTTCGGAGGCGAAGCCGAAGCAAGAGCCAAGGCCAAGCTCGAGCGCAAAGGCCTGGACCTGGTCGTGATGAACGACGTCTCCGATCCCCGGATAGGCTTCGATTCCGAGCAGAACGCGGTCACCCTGGTCTCGGCCGGAGGGGTCAGCCACCACAAGATCGCCGACAAGAAGGCGATCGCCGACCGGATACTTGACCGGGCGATCGAGATCCACGGGGGCGGGGCGGGGCAAGGCGAGGCGTATTGAAGGCGGTGGTGCAGCGGGTCAACTCCGCCACCGTCACGGTGGAGGGTCAGGTCGTCTCGCGAATCGGACCGGGAATGCTGGTCCTGCTCGGCGTTGCCGAGGGCGATACCCCGGCCGAGGCCGAGAAGATGGCCCGTAAGCTGCTCAGGCTGCGGATCTTCCCCGATCGAGAGGGTCGGATGAGCGAGGCTCTGGAGGATCGCGAGATCCTCTGCGTCAGCCAGTTCACCCTGCTCGGGGACGCTTCCAGGGGCAACCGGCCGAGCTTCGTCTCGGCGGCCGCGCCGGAGATCGCCGAACCGCTCTACGACGATGTCTGCGAGCGCACAGGGGCCGGACGCGGCGCATTCGGCGCCCATATGGAGGTCGAGATGACCGGCGACGGGCCGGTTACCGTACTGATCGAGGTCTGACCGGCTTGGCCGTGTAACCGCAGGCGGCTATACTGGCGACAGCTTTACCCTTGGAAGTTCCTGGAAGTGGGCCCTGCCCGCTTTTTTTTGGCCCATATGGAGCTTGAGACCTTGAAAACGAGCGCTGAAGAGATCGAAAGCCGGATCGCAGAAATCGACCCAGAAGTGGAGTTCCTCGCCGTCGAGAACGCCGGCGGCGACGCCCTGCGCATCTACATCGACTATCCGGGCGGGGTCAACCTCGCGATCTGCCAGAAGGTCACCAGCGGACTCGGTGAGCTGCTCGAAGAACACACTCTCGAGGTCTCTTCACCCGGTCCCCACCGACCGCTCACCAAACCCGAGCATTACTCCCGGTTCGAAGGGCGCCGGGCCAAAGTCAGGACGGTCGAGCAGATCGAGGGACGCAGAAACTTCACCGGGACGATTCTCGAGGCGGGCGAGCGTGAGTTCACGCTCGGCTGCGACGGCGAACTCGCCCGGATTTCGTACGAGAGTGTCGAACGCTCTCACCTTGTGCCGGTAATTCCAGAAGGAGCATCAAATTGACCCAGGAAATCGTCGATGCGGTAAAGGTTCTCGAACAGGAGAAGGGAATCTCGGCCGACACGCTGATGGACGCGCTCGAAGACGCGCTGCTCTCGGCTTATCGCAAGAGCCCCGGCTCGGCCAAGTACGCACGGGTCGATCTCGACCATGAAACCGGAGACTTCCGGGTCTTCGAGCTGATCCTGCCTCCGGAACTCGAGGAGAAGCTGCTCGACGAAGCGGCCGCG
>JBBRVF010000164.1:0-4284 GCA_038247145.1 Solirubrobacterales bacterium
CTGATCCTGACCGACCTGCCCGAGACGGTCGCCCACTTGCCGGAGCTTCGGGTCCAGAACAAGTCGGGCTTCAAGGCTCTGGAAGGCTTCGAGGACAAGTTCCGTCGCAAGCACGAGCGGGTAACGCTGGAGAGCGAGGCGATGCGCGACCGCTACGAGATCTTCGTCGGCAAGGAGCAGGATGCTGTCTGGGTCCGCCGCCTGTTCTCCCCTTCGTTCATCGTCTGGCTGACCGAGGCCCCGCCGAAGAAGTTCGCCTTCGAGCTGGATGACGGAAAGCTCTGTGCCTTCGTACCCAAGCACCGCGACAGTGTCGAAGGCTTCGACGAAGTAATTGAAACCGGCTGCGCCGTGGCGAGGCGACTGCGTGAAGAGTCGATCGGCTGAAGACGGGGCCGGGCTTCAGTCGGGCCGTCTGAACGACTCGAACGGGATCGCTCCCGGTCCTTTCGGATAGACGCAGTGGCCGTCGGCCCGCAACCGGTCGATCGTCTGTGCCTCGACCGTCTCGGCCCGATCCCTGTCGGCCGCCGTCTCGAGCCCGTCCATCAGGTCGAAGCGCAGAGTCGCGTCGGCCCCGCGCTCGAGCATCGCCCCACCCCGCAGCCTACGCATCCGGCGGAATACCGCCCCCGAGGAGTTGGTCCCGCGGCTACCAAGGGTCTTCCCGGTCAGGTGATCCTGGAACCTGAGTGGCACCGCCTTGCCGGTTTCGCCTACGTAGAAGCAGCTACGACCGGCCGGCAGTCCTTCGGCCACCTCCGAATGCCACCTCGGCGCAATCTCAATGATGTAGATCCTTCGCAACGCGCTCCTCTCTTCGGCTGACATGGGCCGGGTCGGAAAATCGGCCCGGGCTCTGACAACTTCAGGATGAAGACGGCCGAAAACTCACACGGAGAATGCTTTGATGTGGGAGAGTCACCAGTAGGAATCAGGTTAGCCGACACATCCGAAAGAGCGAGGAGATTGCCATGACTCAGATGACCAGCTACGAACCCGGGACCCCGTCCTGGATCGATCTCACCGCCCCCGATGTCGACGCGGCGGTGGCCTTCTATGGGGGGCTTTTCGACTGGCAGGCCGACGAGGCCGGGAGTCAAGAGGAGACCCACGGCTACCGGACCTTCCGCAAGAACGGAGAAGCCGTCGCCGGCGTATTCAATCCGGGCGGCGAACTGCCGGCGGCCTGGACGACTTACGTCTCGGTCGACGACGCTGACCAGGCCGCTGCCCTGGCGGCCGATGCAGGTGGGAAAGTGATGGCCGGCCCGATGGACGTGATGAATTCGGGCCGGATGGCGGTCTTCTCCGACCCGGAAGGGGCCGCAATTGCCGTCTGGCAGCCGAAGGAGCACGTCGGAGCGGGACTGGTGAACGAGCACGGAACGCTGACCTGGAACGAACTGCGCACCCGCGACACCGAAACGGCGAAGGAGTTCTACGGAACAGTCTTCGGCTGGAAAGGGCTCGAGTCCGAGCAGATGGGCGACTACACCGTATGGGCGATCGGCGATGCGCCACCGGAGCAGGGCAAGGGTGGCATGATCGACATGGCCGCGATCGATATGCCGGACGACGTGCCTCCTCACTGGGATGTCAACTTCGCAGTAGATGACGCTGACGCCACCGCCGAGCGCTGCGCAGAACTCGGCGGCCGGACGCTCGCCGGACCGATCGAGATTCCGATGGGCCGCATGTACGCGCTTCAGGATCCCGGCGGGGCGAAGTTCACCGTAATCACCTTCGCGCAGTAACCCGGCGATCTTTATCTGAGAATCTCAACGAGGAGAACCCAGGCGTTCATCACCGCGGCGATCAGGGCGCCGATTATTCCCGCGGCCACCCAGTCGAGGCCCGTTGCATCCCCTGAGAGCAGGAGAAGCGAGGCGACGAAGAACGGGACAGTGCCGAAGAGCGGCGGCACGAGCCGGGTCAGATAGCGATGCAGGGGCCTCGGCCGGGGCGGCAGACCTTTCAGCGCGAAAAACCCGACTGCCACCGTCCACACCAAGGACTGGACGAGCAGTTCGGTCCCGAGGCTGCCAGCCGACTGGCCGGGGATCAGGCCGAGGATCGAAACTATCAGCGCTCCCATCAGCAGCAGGATCGTCGATAGGCCCAGCTCGGGCAGGCCCTTGCCTGCGACGATCGCCTCGAGGTTGATCGAAACCGCGACGAAGACCAACCCGGCCAGCGCCGCCGAAGCGCCGGCGGCGGCTACGAAAAGATCACTCCATTCGGCGGCGACTCCTTCCATCGCCCGGGATTATCCCTCACGGGGATGTCGAAGTCCGCGAGACCCACTAGATGCCGAGCCCGAGGAGAGCGTCGCTGTTTGCTACCAGGGCGGCGACCATCAGCAGCAAGACCGAGGGCACCAGGACCAGGGCGATCACGAGTTGGATCTTGGGTGCCGCGCGGGCGGCGCGTTCCTCGATTCCACGACGCTGGTCCTGCCTCAGGGCCGACGCCTGCCGGCGAAGCTGATCGGCAAGCGGCGAGCCCAGCCTGCGGGAGCGTTCCAATGTGGCACAGAGCGAAGCGATCTCCCGACCGCCGATGCGGGCCTTGAGCGAGTCGAGGGCGACCCTCTGCCCGCTCCCCCATGCCATCTCCTCGCCGGTGACCGCCAGCTCCCGGCGCAGCGGACCGCGGCCGCCGCTTCCGAGTTCGAGCAGACCGGCTCCGAGCGAGCGCCCCGACGCCACCGAAACAGCGAGCAGATCGAGTGCGTCGGGAAGGGCAAGAATCATGCGCCGGTGCCGCCGGCGGGCCGAGCGCTCCAGCGACATGTCCGGGACGAGGAATCCGAGCACACCCATCCCGACCAGCAGCAGAGGACCGAAGCGGGAAGGCAGCGCCGGCCCGAGAATCGAACCCAGGCAGAGGCCGGTCGCGGCGGTCAGAGCTTTTGCGGTCAGCAACGAGCGCGCGGTCAGGTCGGCCTCCCTCCCGGCCCGGCGGATCCTCTCCGGCAGCCCGAGACTGAGCGCGGCCGCCGGGATCGTCGGCCTGCCACGCTCCCCCGGCCGAGTCGCGGAGAGGGGTGCCGCGCGAGCGTCCTTGATCGCCAGCCCGGCCAGTACGCCGGCGCCGGCGAGCATCGCCAGTCCGACGAGGATCACCTCTCGTCGATCCTCGCCAGCCTCGAGATCGCCAGGAAGGCGGCGGCCTGCATCAGCACCGACACCGCGACCACGACCATTGCCGGGCCCGAAGCCATGAGGGAGCCGAACAGGCCCGGCCGGATCGCCTCGGCAAAGAAGCCTGCCCCGGCCGGCATCGCCACCACCAGGTAGCCGGTGAAACGGGCCTGGGCGGTCGCCGATCGTGCGTCTTCAGCGACCTGATCGCGCTCGGCCGCACCGTCGGCAAAACGCCTGAGCAGCGCGGCCAGATCACCGCCGGCCAGTCGCTGGCTGACCAGCGCAGCGGCAAAGGCGTCGATTCTCACGGATCCGAACCGCCCCGCCAGAGACGAAATCGCCTGATCGGTGGGACGGCCCAGTTCGAGTTCCCTTCGAAGCCGGCTGAACTCGGAGGCTGCCGGTCCGTCGAGAGTGGCCGAGACGGCCGAAAGTGCTCCCCGCGGTGAATGTCCGGCCGAGAGGCAGTCGGCGATCGCGCGAGCGGTTTCAGGTACGGCTGCCTCCACCGCCCGCCGGTAGCGCCTGCGGTCCCTGCGGATCAGAGCCGCAGCAGCGAAAGGTGCGGCCGCCCCCAGCAGCAGTGCCAACAGGACTTTGCCGAGCAGCAGGCCGGCCACCGCCGCCGCCCCGACCGCGAGCATCGCGATTCCGGTGCGCTCCCGGGAGTTCGGCAGGTAACCCTCCGCGCGGACCCGGCGAAGGGGCTCAAGGGTCAGGCGGACCCAACCGGCCAGGGCAGTGCTGCCGCCGAGGAACTCCCGCATTGCCAGCACCGAAGAGATCCCGGCAACAGCCCCGAGCAGAACCGGCACCGGACCGATGCCGGCCCCGGCGGTCGCCAGAATCTCCGGCACGGCACCCGGGCTCAACCCGTGACCTCCTCGATCCCGGTCACTTTTCGGTGGCCGTCCGACCCGCGGCTGATGTGGACGACTAGGTCAATTCCGCGACGCAGCTGGGCGGCGATCACGTTGAGCGGCAGGCCGATGCCGGCCATCAGCGAAAGCACCTCGATCCGATCGAGTGCATCCGCGGCCGAGCTGGCGTGAACCGTCGAAAGCGCGCCGTCGTGGCCGGTATTGAGCGCGGTCAACAGGTCCAGTGCCTCCGGCCCGCGCACCTCGCCGATCAC
>JBBRVF010000165.1:0-4281 GCA_038247145.1 Solirubrobacterales bacterium
CAGGGCGAGCGGTATCCGGACTGACGCCCGCGCCGGTTCACCCGAAGGCCTCTGGTACCCGGCGCTGGAGCCGGCGCGCCCGGATCGGCCGGCCGGTGACGTAGCGGCGAGGGCCGAGGTCCGTGCCATCGAGATCGAACAGACCGGGGCGATCCTCGGCGAGCTGCTCGCCCTGCCCCCGCGCGGTCCGGGCCTGGCCGCGGCGGGCGGTCGGCAGGTCGCGATCGGGGTCGGGCGCACCGAGAGCCCCCGTGGGGCCACGGTCTGCTGCGTCGAAGCCGAAGGAGACCGGATCGCCCGCCTCCACCTCAGAACCGCCTCCTTCGCCAACTGGCCGACCCTTGCCGACGTGGTGTCCGGGGCGATCCTGCCGGACTTTCCCCTGATCAACAAGAGCTTCGAGCTCTGCTACGCCTGCGTGGACCGCTGAGCCATGTACGCGATGTACAAAAAACTGTGGCAGCTCCGTCGCGCGATCGCGCTGCCCGCTCCGGCTGTGCCCGGGTCCCTGGCACTGCGTCACGTCGACTGCGGATCGTGCAACGGCTGCGAGCACGAACTGGCCAATGCCGCAGGGCCGCATTACGACCTCGACCGCTACGGGCTCTCGGTGGTCGCCTCTCCACGCCACGCCGACGTCCTCCTGATCACCGGCACGGTGACGAAGCGAATGGCCGGGCCGCTGCTGGCCGCCTACGAGGCGATGCCGGAGCCGCGGCTTGTGGCCGCGCTCGGAAACTGCGCGCTCGGCGTGGACGTGATCGCCAATCCGGACGAGCTCGCCGGCCCGGCGGAGGACCTGCTCCCGGTGGACATCCGGATCCCCGGCTGTCCGCCCTCTCCATCCGAAATCGCAGAGGCGCTTCTCGACGCGATGCCAATGTTGCGCCGTCCGATACAAAAGGATGGTCCCTGATGCCCGGCCAGATTCCGGCGAGCGGGCAACCGCGTGTCTCGCAGGTCAAGGCGGATCTCTTCCGCGTTCTCGGACACCCCGCAAGGGTGCGTATCCTCGAGCTGCTGAGGGACGGTGAGCGCACCGTGGGTGATCTCCAGCAGGCGCTCGGCCTCGACGCCAGCAGTACTTCGCAGCACCTGGCCGCCCTGCGGAACCGGGATGTCGTGGTGGCCCGCCGTGAAGGCAAGAACGTCTTCTACGAGATCAAGGATCCCCGGATCGCCGAGTTGCTCGAGGTCGCCCGACAGCTGATCACGTCCAGCATCGAGGACTCCCAGAGCCTGCTGGCACAGCTGTCAGAGCCGGAATCCGGCGTCGAATAGGTACTGCCCCGGGTTTCGATGCCGGAATTCGGGCCGTACCTGTTGTCTCACGAGTCGCCTTCGACGATGAGCAGTACGAGCAGCCAGACGGTGCGGATCAGCGGAGGGGGAGGGATTCGAACCCTCGATACGCCATTAAGACGCATGCTGGTTTTCAAGACCAGTGCATTCAACCGCTCTGCCACCCCTCCGGACGGGCCTCGATGAGGCTGGTCAAGTCTGACACGGCCCCGGCGATCGCGGCTCCAAGGTGGCCGGCCGGGTCAGACCTCGCGGTTGAAGACCAGCTTCGGTGTGGCTCGAGCAGAGCTGCCCGGCTAATCGCGCGAGTAAGGACTCTTCGGGAGCGGCTGTTTCTCACCGTCGATGAAGACGTCGACGATCTCGTTGTAGAAGGCGATCAGACCTGCGATCGGGAGTAGTTGTCGGGTCGGGAATTCGTAGCTCCAGGCGATGTCTTCGACCGGAGTTCCGCCGATCCTGGCCGACCAGTAGCCGGTCGTCCGACCTTTGTAGGGACAGGCCGTGGTGGTTTCGCTCGTCGTGAGGTCGGTGAAGTCAACTGCCGTGCGATCGAAGTAGAAGCGGGTCGGCAGACCGGTTTCGAAGACCATCACGGTCGCCCTTGAATCCGCCAGTACAGAACCCTCAAGCTCGATCCTGACCTCGCGTGAGGAGCGCAGCGCGTCGACTCTCACGTAGGGGCTGCGCGGGTGGACGTAGACCTGCTCGTCTTCCTCGAACCAGGCGTCGAGTGCCTCCCAGTCGAAGCGGATCCTGCCGACCAGACCTTCGATCGGCGAATCGGTGTAGAGGCGGCCGGCATCCTCGCGGGTTTCACCTCCGGCGCGCAGCCCGATCCGGTTGACGCTTCCGCGACTCAGGCGACTGCTGTGCTTCTCGTCGACCAGAGCATCGGGGGCAACGTCGGCGGCGGGAATCAGAAACTGCGGATAGCCCTCCCACTCCCATAGGTAGAGCGCGTCGGTGGTATCGATGACGGTCTTCCCGCCGAGCACCGCGCGAATCCGGCGAGGCACCGGCTCGATGTGGTCGCGCTGTGCGAGCGGGGCGGGGTAATCGTTCATGCTCTGCTCGACTTGACGGCCCGGTCCAGTGCCTGGGCGATTCTTGTCGGGTCCTCGATCTGCGGATAGTGGCCGAGGTCGGCAAGCCGCTCGACCGGCACCTCGGGCCGCAGCTCGATCACCGCGTCGAGCACGGAGGTCGTCGCCACCGGGTCGAGCTCACCCCAGGCGAGGCTGAGCCGGCCGGGCCAGTCGCGGAGCGCACCGTGCCATCTCTCGGTGTAGCGCCGTCGCTCGTTGACGTAGTTGATGAGCTTGTTGGCGATCGTGCGACCGCCGTTGTGGCAGATCAGCGACCACTGGTCGTCAGCCTCTTCCTCGGTCAAAGGGTGTGAGGGGGAGAAGATCTCGCCGAACTCGCGGCCGAACAGGCGCCGATTCGAAAGCCGGGTGGCGATCGGGCCGAACCGGGAGAGCAGGGCCTTCTGGCTGCGGGTCAGGGTCGCCCGCTCGATCACCATGCTGCCGTTGAAGAGCAACGCGCCGGTCATCTCGATCGCCTGACGGCCCTCGATCTCGCGGGCGAACAGTTCGGTCGATACCGATGTGCCCATGTCGTGGGCGAGCAGGAAGACGGGCCGGTCGGGGAAGTGCCGACGGACCAGCTCCTCGGTCAGGTCGGCCTGCCAGGCCAGAGTGTAGGTGTGATCGCGCGGCTTGTCGGAAAGACCGAAGCCGAGGAAGTCGAAGGCCAGTACGGGCCGGCCCGGAATCAGCTCGAGCAGCGGCCGCCAGTCGAATGAGCTCGACGGAAAGCCGTGGAGCATCAGCAGCGGAGTGCCTTCGCCATCCCGCCGATGGACGTGGATCGAGCGATCGCGAAAGCTCTCGTCACTTCCGGCCGAGCGCCAAGCTTCAACCCGTTCGCTCAGTTCCATCGGACAAAGTTAGTGGACCGGCAAGGGATAGGTTGCTACGGTTGCTACATGACCAGGACGATTCCCCATCGCGAGCTTCGGAACAACAGCAGCGCCATCCTGCGCGACGTGAAGAACGGCGAGACGATCAAGGTAACCAACCACGGCGAGGTGGTCGCGGTGCTCCAACCCCCTGACGAGCCGTCCGCACCGCGAACGCTCAAGGTGCGCAAGGCCACCCGCAGAGGGGACTTCCGCGAGATCAAGAGCATCCGGCTGGATTACCCGATCCAGCCTGTCCTGGATGAACTGCGCGGCGAAAGATAGTCGCCTACGTCGACAGCTCGGCTGCTGCGAAGCTGCTCTTCGAGGAAGAGCAAACGGACGCCCTGAAGGACTTTCTCCAGCTTGGCCTCGGTGAGGATCCTGCGGTTCTGTCGAGCTTCCTGCTTGAGACCGAGCTTCGACGGGCAGCCGTTCGCACCGGCACATCGCAGGAAGAGGTCACCGAGGTGACGGCGTATTTCGAGTTGATCGAGCTCGACCCGACAATCTTCCGGCAAGCGGGCCTTCTGCCGGGCGCCAACCTGAGATCACTCGATGCGCTTCACCTTGCTGCGGCGGTTCAAGCCGGAGCCGACGCGATGGTCACCTACGACGAACGGCAAGCCGAGGCCTGTCGCACGATCGGCCTGCCCACCATCTCGCCCGGCGCCTGAGAGTGGCCCGCCTCGACCGAGAGAGGTAGTGTCGGATGCATGAGCGGATCGGGCAGTAAACACTTCTGGCATCCCTTCGCCCAGATGGGCAAGGTCAAGGACAACCACCTGGTTTTGACCAGGGGAGAAGACGTCTGGGTATTCGACGAAGACGGCAAGCGCTACCTCGATGCCACCGCCAGCCTCTGGTACGCCAACGTCGGCCATGGCCGCGACTCGATCCGCGAGGCGGTCTCGGCTCAGATGAAGCAACTCGAGGCCTACTCTGCCTTCGGAGATTTCGCAAACCAGCCCGCGCTGGAGCTGGCCGACCGGCTTTCGCAGCTCTCGCCGATC
>JBBRVF010000166.1:0-4267 GCA_038247145.1 Solirubrobacterales bacterium
GTCAGGCCTCGACCAGGCACCGCCACCGCGAGTCGAACAAGATCTACGTTCTGCTCGAAGGCCGCGGCAGGCTCCGGGTGGACTATGAGCTTCTCGACCTGGAGCCGATGGACACCGTCCTGGTTGAGCCCGATTCGATCCGCCAACCGTTCAACGACACCGACGCCGATCAGCTCTGGCTGGTGGTCGGCGCTCCGACGGAGCCTGCCAATTCGCTGGGGATGGATGAAGAGACGCTCGCTTTCGTCTATCCCGACGGGCCGAAGGCGATGCCGCCGGAACTCGACGGCTAACGAGTGCCTTTCGGCCTGGCGCGGCTGAGAAGCCAGAGCCAGCCGAGGATGACGACGACTCCCCAGAGCAGGATCTCGAGCGGCTGGAAGGCCGAGCCGAGCGCGGCGAGGAAGAGCAGCATGAAGATCGTGAAGACCCCGCCGGCGAGGATCGAGTTCCTCAGCCTCACGGCTGCGCCTTGACGACGACGATCGCCAGCGGTCGGCCGTCGATCGTCACCTCTTCTCCTTCTACCGTCGCTTCGGCTCCTTCGGGTCCAAGGTGGAGCGCGGTGGCCAGCACCTCGTCGGCCAGGTAGGCCCGGTGGGTTCCGGCGGCCTCGAGCAAATCGCCGTCGCCGGCAAGGGTCAGCTCGATCCGGTCGGTGATCTCGAGCCCGGCGTTCTTGCGTGCGTTCTGGACGGCGTGGACGATCTCCCGGGCCAGTCCTTCGCCGATCAGCTCGTCGTCGAGTTCCAGAGCCAGGGCGACCGCGTGCCCTGACTCCGACTCCACCTGGTATCCCGCGACCGGCTCCATCGAGAGGATCAGGTCGTCGGGCCCGAGGGTATGGTCGCGGCCCTCGATGCTGATCCCGATCTCCCCGCCGGCTTCGACCGTGGCGGCGACGTGCTCGGGGTCGAGTCCCTCCATCGCCGCAGCTACCTGCGGCATGTCTTTGCCGAAGCGCGGGCCGAGCGAGCGGTAGTTGGCCTTTACCGAGTAGCTGACCAGGTCGGACTGATCGGTGACGAACTCGATGTCCTTGACGTTGAGCTCCGCTTTGACCAGCTCGGCCTGGCTGACGATTGCTTCGCGCTCGCCGTCGGTCGCTACGACCACGGCCCTGGAGAGCGGTTGGCGCATCTTGACCTTCGCCTGGGCGCGGCTCGCCCGGCCGAGCTCTACGGTGGTGCGGGTCGCTTCCATCGCGGCCTCCAGTTCGGTGTCGCGCAGCGCCGGATCGGCCGTCGGGAAGTCGCGAAGGTGGACCGAGTCGGGCATCTCGCCGAAGTCGCCAGTGGTCCCGCCGACCAGGTTGGAGTGGATTTCGTCGGCGATGAACGGGGTGAACGGCGCCAGCATGCCGGCGATCTCGACCAGACAGTGTCTAAGCGTCTCGAAGGCGGCAATATCGCCCTCCCAGAAGCGTCGGCGAGAAAGCCGCACGTACCAGTTGGAGAGCTCCTCGACGAAGTCGGTGATCTCGCGCCCGGCCGAGGTGCAGTCGAAGTTGTCCATCTTCTCGGCGACCGATTCGACCGTGGCCTGCAGGCGGGAGATCGCCCAGCGGTCGAGGTCTGTGGGCTCGGCCGGCGGTCCCGGTGGGGTTGAAGAGTCGAAGCTCTCGGCGTTGGCGTAGAGCACCCAGAACGAGTACGTATTCCACAGGGTCAGCAGGAAGCTGCGAAGAGCCTCGGAGATCGCCTCGAGCGAGAAGCGGTAGCCCGACCACGGCTGCTGGGCGGTGAACAGGTACCAGCGGAAGGCGTCGGCGCCGAACTTGTCGAGCACCTCCCAGGGCGCGACCACGTTGCCTTTCGACTTCGACATCTTCTGGCCATCGGCGTCGAGGATCAGCCCGAGGCAGACGCAGTTGCGGTAGCTGGGGGTGTCGAAGAGCATGGTCGACTCGGCCAGGAGGGTGTAGAACCAGCCGCGGGTCTGGTCGATCGCCTCGCAGATGAAATCGGCCGGGAAGCGCTCTTCGAACTCTTCCTGGTTCTCGAACGGGTAGTGGAACTGCGCGAACGGCATCGCGCCCGAGTCGTACCAGGTGTCGATCACCGAGCCGACCCTCCTCATCCGCCCTTCGCCGCATTCGCAGGCCCAGGTGACTTCGTCGATGTAGGGGCGGTGGAGGTCTTCAGGCACATCGCCGGCGAGGTCTTTCAGCTCCTGGACCGAGCCGGCGCAGAAAGACCCGTCACAGCCTTCGTGGTCGCATTCCCAGACCGGTAGCGGCGTGCCCCAGTAACGGTCGCGCGAAAGCGCCCAGTCGACGTTGTTCTCGAGCCACTTGCCGAAGCGGCCATGCTTGATGTGCTCGGGATGCCAGCCGATCTCTTCGTTGCCGGCCAGCATCTGCTCGCGGGCCTCCGAGGTACGGATGTACCAGCTGGTCTTGGCGTAATAGAGCAGCGGAGTCGAGCAGCGCCAGCAGTGCGGGTAGGAGTGCTCGTACTCGGTCGAGCGGAAGAGCAGACCGCGGTGCTCGAGGTCGGCGATCAACCCGGCCGTGACCTCTTCGTCCTTGACGAACCTGCCTTCGAAGCCGGTGACCTGGTTCGTGAAATTGCCGTCGAGTCCGACCGGGTTGTAGAGCGGCGCGTCCGCGCGGCCCGGTTCGTAGAGCCCGGTCTCGGTAGCGACCCGGTAGTCGTCCTCGCCGTAGGCCGGGGCGATGTGGACCAGGCCGGTGCCGTCGTCGGTGGTGACGAACTCCCCGGGAATGACCTCGAACTTTCCGGATCCGCCGTCGGCGAGTTCGAAGATCGGCCCTTCGTAGCTTCGGCCGATCAGCTCGGTTGCCTCGATCGTCTCTGTCGCCTTCACACCCTCGCCGAGAACCTTCTCGACCAGCGGCTCGGCCAGGATCACGGTCTCGGGGCCGGCCGGCCCGTCGACTTCGACGCGGGCGTAGGTGACCTTCGGGTTGACCGCTACCGCGTAGTTGCCGGGCAGGGTCCACGGCGTGGTGGTCCAGACCAGCAGCGACTCGCCGGTCCGTTTCCCGGCTTCGTCGATCAGCGGGAAGCGAACATGTACCGACGGGTCGGTCACGTCTTTGTAACCGAGGGCAACCTCGTGCGACGAAAGGGCGGTGCCGCAGCGCGGGCAGTAAGGGGAGACGCGATGGCCTTCGTAGAGCCGGTCGCTCTTCCACAGCTCCTTCAGCGACCACCAGACCGACTCGATGTAGTCGTTGTCGAGAGTGACGTAGGGGTCGTCGAGGTCGATCCAGAATCCGATCCGCTCGGTCAGCCGGTTCCACTCCTCGACGTAAGTGAAGACCGACTCGCGGCACTTCTGGTTGAACTCGGCGATGCCGTACTGCTCGATCTCCTGCTTGGAGGAGATGCCGAGCTGCTTCTCGACCTCGAGCTCGACCGGCAGGCCGTGGCAGTCCCAGCCGGCCTTTCGCGGCACGCGGTAGCCGCGCATCGAGCGGTAGCGCGGGTAAATGTCCTTGAAGACACGAGAGAGAACGTGGTGGGAGCCGGGCCGGCCGTTGGCAGTCGGCGGACCTTCGTAAAAGCTCCAGACCTCGGCGTCGGCCCGCTGCTCCATCGAACGCTCGAATACGCGGTCCTCCTTCCAGCGCTCGGCGACCTCTTCCTCCATCTCGGGGAAGGACTGCTTCGGGTCGACAGGTCGGAATCCGGGCATGGGTCGCGGATTGTATGAGTCGAGCGACGCGCGGGCGGCGGTCGTCAGCCCGGTCGGGCTTAGGATGGCTCGATGGAGACCTACGATCTGGCGGGCAAGGTTGTTCTGATAACCGGTGGAGCGCGCGGTATCGGCTTTGAGACAGCGAAGCTGGCTCATGGGCGGGGGGCCTCGATCGCCCTGGTTGACCTTGACCCCGAAGTGGCCGCCGAGTCGGCAAAGACGATTGGCGAGCGCGCGATCGGCATCGGGGCCAACGTGGCCGTCGCGGCTGAGATCGACGCAGCTGTGGAAACCGCCGTCGAGCGCTTCGGCGGGATCGACGTGGTGATCGCCAACGCCGGCATCACCCCTCGTAAGACCACGACCCGGGAGATCTCGACCGACGAGTGGGAGCGGGTGCTTGAGGTGAACCTGCTGGGGGTCTGGCGCACGATCCGCGCCGGGATCGAGCAGGTGATCGAGAACGAGGGCCAGTTCGTACTGATCAGCTCGGCTTACGCCACCGCCAACGGCCTGCTCAACAGCTCCTACGCGACCTCGAAGGCCGCAGTCGAGGCGCTCGGCCGGGCCCTGAGAACCGAGCTCGCCCCCCACGGCGCCA
>JBBRVF010000167.1:0-4266 GCA_038247145.1 Solirubrobacterales bacterium
ACACTGGCACCGTGAGGTACATCGGCCAGCGAGGAGCCGGCACCGATCCAGACGTCGCGGGGGTCCTCGCGTACCGGCACCGAGGCGATCGTGAGGCCGGCGGTCATCCTGCCGGGCAGGTCCTTGGCCGAGTGAACGCCGGCCGCGGCCCGGCCGTCGAGCAAAGCCTGCTCGACCCCGCGGACGAAGCGCTCCTTGTCACCGGGGGCATTGTCGGTTTCTACCTCGAGCATCTCCGCGCCGCCGAAGGCCTCGGCGACCGATCGCGCCTGGGCCAGCGCCAGGAGGCTGGACCTCGTCGCGATCTTCAACTCAGCCGTCGTTCCGGCGGCGGATCGGGGTGACGGTGGCGTCGGCTTCGGCTTCGGCTGCGGTCCCGACGTCCAGCGCGAACAGCTCGCGGAGGGTGTTCACCGATTCATAGGCCCGGTCGGACCCGGCCACCTCGCGCAGGCGCATGGTCGGCGCGTGGAGCATGCGGCCGGCGATCGCATGGGCCATCGCTTCGACCCGGGCCAGGTCGGACTCGCTCAGGCCTTCCCAGCGGTTGCGATTCTCGGCCAGCACCCTCTCGACCAGCTGTTCGCCGAAACTCCGCAGCGCGGTCACGGTCGGCAGCACCTCCAGCGAAGCGAGCCAGGCCTCGAAGCGGCCGAGTTCGGTCGCGAGGATCTGCTCGGCCGCTCGCGCCTCGGCTTTGCGGCCTCCGGTGTTCTGCTCGACGGCTTTCTGGACGTCATCGACATCACGAACGCTCACCCCCTGACGGTCACGGCATTCCGGCGCCACGTCCCGGGGTACGGCGAGATCGACGATCAACAGCTGCCGGCTTTCATCCGCGGCCTGTCGGGCCTCGAGGTCCTCGGCTTCGATCACGTGGTGGGGCGAGTTGGTCGCGGAAACGACCACATCGGCAACCGCCAACCTCTCGGGCAAATCGTCCATTCGGGCCGCCTCACCACCGAACCTGGCGGCCAGCTCGGCCGCCTTGTCGAAGTGCCGGTTGGCGACGAATACGGTTTCAGCCCCGCGGGCGGAGAGCGCCCTGCCGACCAGCGCCGCGGTCTCTCCGGTTCCGATGACCACGGCTGTCCTGCCGGCGAGATCACCGATGGCATGCTCGGCCAGTTCGATCGAGACCGAAGGCACCGAAACTCCCTTGCGGCTGATCCCGGTCTCCTTCCGGGCACGGGCTCCGGCCGTGAGTGCGCCATGGAAGAGCCGGTTCAGCACCGGACCGGAGGCGCCCTCGACCAGGGCAAGTTCGTGGGCCCGCCTGACCTGGCCCTGGATCTCGGCCTCGCCGACGATCATCGATTCGAGCCCGGCCGTGACCCGGAACAGGTGCCTGCCGGCCTCGGCCCCCCGCAAGGAATACAGGTGCGGGGTCAACTCGGTCGGGCGGATGTCGGCCTGCTGCGAGAGGGCAGAGAGGGCGAGTGATTCGGCCTCGACCGGATCGCCGACCAACAGGCAGAGCTCGGTCCGGTTGCAGGTCGAGATTGCGACCGCCTCGTGGACCGAAGCGGACGAAGCCAGTTCGGCCATCAGGCCGGCGGCCCGGCCCTCGGTCAGCGCGACCGCTTCGCGCAGGTCCAGCGGAGCCGTCCGGTGGGACAGCCCGAGCAGCAGAAGCTCAGACACTGCTTTCTTCCCGGAGCGGGGAGTCGGCGGGGGCGTGGGAGCCGGCGGGGGTAGCGGGAGTTTCGTCCCTGTCCGCCTCGACCTCGTCGATCAGCTCGCCGAGTTCCCGGCTGATCCGCTGGAACTTGGCACCAAGGATGGCGATGTAGACCAGCACCATCAGCAGGAAAAGAAGGTAGGCGGAGGCCACGTAACCGACCGCGTCGCTGGGTACGGAATCGAACATCTAACTCGACTCCACCGTGGGTGCGATCCGGCCGCCGGCCGGCCCGCCGCCGGTCCCGTCGTCATGGAGCGTGCGCCGCAGACGCGATACCTGACCGGAGACTCTCTTGCCGACCATCTCGGTCTTGACCAGGGTGATCCAGAGCAGGCCCATACCGACGAAGCAGACCAGGAAGGTGAAGAGCATCGAGTCGGGGAGGCCGCCCTCGGATGTCGCGAAGACCCGGGGATGAATCACGCTTTCGGCCATCCGTACAGCCATGAAGTTGAGCGGTACGAAGGCCCCTGCGGTAATCGCGAAGACCGAGGCGTAACGGGCCTGTCGATCGCGGTCCTCGATCGCGTAGCGGAACGGGTAGTAGGTGCAATAGAGGAGGAAAACGATCAGAAAGCTGACCAGGGTCGGTTCGTCCCAAACCCACCAGTAGCCCCATGAAGCTTTGGCCCAGATCGCTCCGGTAATCAGCACGGCCACGCCGAAGACGACGGAGATGTGGATGAAGACGTAGGAGTTGGCGTCGTGGCGGCGGTCGCCGCTCTTCAGGTGCCGATAGCCCTCGATCCCGCCGGCGATGAAGCCGAGCAGGGCGACGATCGCCAGCGGCACATGGAGGTAAAAGATCTTCTGCTTGAAGCCCTGGTCGGCATCCATCGGCACCCAGAGGAAGACCAGCGCAAAGCCTGCCATCAGGATGAGGATGGTGGCAATCGAGAGTGTCTTGAGACCGCGGCCTGTCATGGTGGAAACCTGCTGCCTGAGCCGGAATCAGTCCTCGAGAAGGAATTCGAAGACGGCGTAACCGACCAGCAGGAATATCCCATCGTATAGACCCACGACCAGCAGCCAAGTGCCAAAACCCTCATAGTCGGGCCCGGCCCCGTCGAACAGCCCTGCCGAGGCCGCCGTAACCGCGATCATCAGCGGTACGACCAGCGGCAGGAGCAGCAGCGGAACCAGCAGATCCCGCGCACGGGAGTTGACCGCCATCGAAGAAATGAGCGTTCCCAGAACCGCGAAACCGAGGTTGGCGCCGGCCAGGACAGGTAGCAGCGGAATCAGGGCCGACCAGTCGGGGAGGAAGAACAGGGCGAAGACGGGAACGACGATTGCTTCGAGCACGAACAGGTAGATGAACAGCGCCGAGGCCTTCGAGGTGAACAGCACGGTGCGGTCGATCGGGGCGAGGCGAATCGCGTCGAAGCCGCCCTCCTCGAGTTCGGAAACGAAGATCCGGTTGATCCCGAGGATGGCCGCGAACAGCAGGGTCGTCCAAAGCACGCCGCCGGCGAGGCTCCCGGAGAGCGTGGTCCGGTCCAGGCCGTAACGGAAGATGATGAAGGTGGTGACCGCGAACAGCACCATCGCCGGCAACGAGCGCATGGTCCGCAGTTCGGTCCGGAGGTCCTTGGCGAGCAGCGCCGCGAAGGCCGAGCGCGAGGGGGTCATCGTCCGGCCTCCCCGGCGCCGACCTGTTCGACCCGGCCACTGCGGTCAAGGGTCACCACGAGATCGGCCTCCGAGGTCGCCCGCTCCGGTTCATGGGAGACAAGCACTCTGGTCCGCCCTCCGGCCGGGCCGATCAGGCTGCGAGATAGGTCGCGGCCCTCGGGGTCGAGGTTGGAGTCGGGCTCGTCGAGCAAGAGCAGCGAAGGCCGGTGTAGCACCGCCCGGCAGATCGCGATCCGCTGGCGCATCCCGGCCGAGAAGCCGTTGACCCGGTCGTCAGCGCGGCGACTCATCTCGAGCAGTTCGAGGTCGTGCTCGATCCGGGCCGAGGCCTCCTCCCGGGGGATGCCATGAAGGCGAGCCTGGAGTTCGAGGTTTTCCCGTCCGGTCAGGTCCCGGTAGAGCAGCGGCTCGTGGCCGAGGTAGCCGATTCGACCGCGCAGCTTCCAGCTCTCGTCGGGAAGGCGGCAACCGAGCACCTCGACCTCGCCCGACGTCGGGCGCAGCAGCGTGGCCAGGATCCTGAGCATGGTGCTCTTGCCGGAACCGTTGGGGCCGAGCAGGGCCAGGGTCTCGCCTTCGGCCAGGTCGAGGTCGACCTCGCGCAGGGCAAGCCGCTCGCCGTACTCACGGCTCAGTCCGCGCAGCCGGATCGCCGAAACCGCCTCCGCACCGGCGTCCGCAGCATCGTCTGTCGCCGCGACCGGCCGTTCGTCCATTTGAAGATTGTCTCAGTCCGGGGCCGGCCGGAGTCGCACTGCAGGCGATCGTGGTCGTGTGATGACCACGATCCGGGTCAGCGCCCTCCTGAACCGGAGGTCCCCGGGTGAACCCGTCGCCTGGACGAACCCAGAGCCCGGACGAACCCCTCGCCGGGGCGAACCCGACGCCCGGGCTTAGCCGGGCTCAGCGAACCCGGGACTCAGCGGGCGACGTGAAACTCGATGACC
>JBBRVF010000168.1:0-4257 GCA_038247145.1 Solirubrobacterales bacterium
ATCCTGCCGGTGGCCCAGCAACTGACCGGCGAGAAGCGCGAATTCGATCACATAACCCACGGTGCCGACGACGGCGTCAGCCCTGAGGAGCTTCGCGACCGGATCTCCGAAGTCGTACCGAACGACCTCCGGGTCGAGACCGGGACGGAGAACGCAGACCGGCAGGCCAGCGAGATCAAGGACAGCCTCAGCTTCCTCTCGATCGCACTGCTCGCATTTGCCGCGATCTCCCTGTTCGTCGGCTCCTTCGTGATCTTCAACGTCTTTTCGATTACGGTCGCCCAGCGAACTCGCGAGTTCGGAATGCTGCGGACACTCGGAGCCGGCCGCTCCCAGATCCTGAAGACGGTTCTGATCGAAGGTTTCCTGATCGGGGCCCTCGCTTCGATCGCCGGCCTCGTCGTCGGCTTCGCCCTGGCCGAAGGCCTGAGCGCATTGCTCAAGGCCATCGGGGCCGAGCTTCCGAGCAAGGCGCTGGTCGTCGCCCCGCGCACGATTATCGTCTCGCTCGGAATCGGCATCGGTGTAACCCTCGTGGCATCGCTGCTGCCGGCGCTGCGGGCCACCCGTGTCCCGCCGATCGCCGCACTTTCGGAGAGCCTGGTCGCGGCAAAGAAGAGCCGCGTCTGGCTGCGGGCGCTGATCTCCGGACTGCTCGCTCTGGTCGGGCTGGGGCTGATCGCTTCGGTGCTGATCAGCGGCACCGATGGTGGTACCGGCGCGGCCCGGATCGGCGGCGGCGCGGTCGCGGTCGTAATCGCGATCTCGATTTTCAGCCCCCAGCTGGTCAGGCCGATGGCTTCGGCCGTCGGTGCTCCTTTGGGGCGCTTTGGACTGACCGGCCGCCTGGCCCGGGAGAACTCACAGCGCAACCCCTCCCGCACCGCGGTCACCTCGGCCGCGCTTATGATCGGGCTGGCCCTGGTCAGCTTCGTGACGATCTTCGCTTCGGGCCTGAACAGTTCGGTGACCGACGTGATCGACTCCAACCTCAAGGGCCAGATCATCCTTCAGGGTCCGGGCGGCTTCAACCCGATCCCGCCCGAGGCGGCCGAACTCGCCGCCGAGACCGAGGGCGTGCAGGCCACCTCCGGCATCCGCTTCAGCAATGTGAGGGTGACCGGCGCCGGCGGACGCGACCTCTCTTCGGTCCAGCCTTCGAGCGTCAACGACGTGCTCGAACTCGACTTCAAGGAGGGCTCCGCGCAGAGCCTCGCCGATCTGGAGGGCGATCGGGCTGTGATTTCCGAAGGTCTTGCCGATTCGGCTGACCTCTCGATCGGCGACAGCTTCGAGGTGATCTCGAAGACCGGTGAGAAGGTCGATTTGACCGCCACCGCAATCCTCGCCTCCGGCAACCTCGATCTGCTCGGCAACATCGTCGTCGCCCAGGAGAAGATGGAGCAGAGTTTCGGGGTAGACGTGGACTTCTTCGCCCTGGTCAGCACCGACCCCGGCGCTGAAGTGGATGTGGTCCAGCAGCGGATCGACGACGCCTTCCAGGGGCCGTTTCCGACCGTAGACGTGCTCAACCAGCAGGAGCTCAAGGACAACCAGCAGCAGCAGATCAACACGCTGCTGGCGATGATCTACGTACTGTTGGCCCTGGCCGTTGTGGTCTCACTGGTCGGCATCGTGGTCACCCTGATCCTCTCGATCTACGAGCGCACCCGCGAACTGGGAATGCTGCGCGCAGTGGGAATGTCACGCCGCCAGGTCCGGCGAATGATCCGCTACGAAGCGGTGATCACCGCAGTGCTCGGGGCGATCGCCGGGCTGGTCCTCGGGGTGATCTTCGCCTTCCTGATCGGTATCCCGCTCGAAGGCGAAGGCTTCGCCCTCAGCTACCCGATCCCGATCCTCGCCCTGATCGTCCTGCTGACCGCCTTCGCCGGAGTCCTGGCCGCGATCTATCCTGCTCGCAAGGCCTCCAAGCTCGACGTGCTCGAAGCCGTCTCCTACGAGTAGCCCGCCCGGAGCTCAGCTGTCGAAGCCGAGGCCGAGGCGGCTCAGGGTTCGCAGCCAGATACCCTCGCGGCCGCCGTTGAGGTCCGCGGCGGCGATCCGGTTGCGGGTGAACTGGATCGTCGGCCAGCGCAGCGGTTCGGGAGGGAACGGCATCGGTCGCTCGCGCACGTACTGAAGTGCGGTCAGCTCGCTCTCGCGGCCCTCGAGCAGTTCGAGCCCGACACCGGCCGCGAAGCGACTCGCCCCGACCCCGAGCCCGGTGTGACCGACCGAGTAGGCGACCTTGCCGTGGTGGGCCAGGCCGTAGAAGGCGAAGAAGCGCGAGCAGGTGTCGATCGCGCCGCCCCAGCGGTGGCTGAAGCGGATTCCTTCGAGCTGGGGGAAAGCGGCGTGAAAGCGCTGGGCCAGGCCGGCGAAGCTTTCTTCCCGCTGGTAGTAGCGGTCCTCGACCCGACCGCCGTAGTTGTAGATGGCGTCGTATCCGCCCCAAAGGATTCGCCCGTCGACGGTCTGGCGGTAGTAGTGGAAGCGGTTGGCGGAGTCCGAGAGCCCCTGGCGGTCGTGCCAGCCGACAGAGGCTTTCCGGGCATCGTCGAGCGGCTCGGTGACCAGCACGTAGTCGAAGACCGGGACCACTCTGGAACTGACGGCGCGAACCGGGCTCTTGAAGGCGGCGGTCGCCAGCAGGACCTTCCGGGCGCTTATCGATCCGGACTCCGTCACCACGTCGATGCCGCTCGCGGTCTCCTTCAGTCCGGTCATCTCGGTGTTCTCGAAGATCACGACCCCCAGCTCCGAGGCGACCCTGGCCAGGCCGTCGCTGAGCTTCACCGGGTCCACCGCCCACTCGCCGCTCTTCTGCCACAGGCCGCCGACGAAAAGCGGGGAGTCAACCTCGGCCTTCATCGCCTCCCGGTCAAGCAGCACGGCTTCGTGGCCGAAGCGTTCCAGGTCCGGAAGCAGTTGTGCCAGCTCCTCGTACTGCTCCGGCGTCATCGCCGTTTCGATCACGCCGGGCTTCTCGAGGTCGCATTCGATTCCGTGGCGGGCGATCGTCTCGCCGATCGCCTCGAGGTTCTCGAAGCCGAGACGCTCCAGTTCGGGCATTTCGTCCGGGAAGCGCGAGAGCCCGTTGCCGAGGCCGTGGACCAGGGAGGAGGACATGAAACCGCCGTTGCGGCCGCTGGCACCGATCGCCAGGGTCTCGCGGTCGATCAGCGTGACCGCCCGGTCGGGTTGTTCCTCCTTGGCGCGCAGCGCGGCCCAGAGGCCGGTGAGGCCGCCACCGACGATCACCAGGTCGGCCTTCGCCCTGCCTTCGAGAGCCTCATGGGGCGCCGGCCGCGGACGGTCCAGCCAGAACGGCTTCGGCTCCGCGTCGGCGTACGACGCCCGGTCGGCGTCGGTCGGCGGGCTTTCCGGCCAGACATGCCGTTTTTCTGCTCTCAGGGCGATCCGACGACTTTAGCCGACGGGCGCTGTATCTTGGAATGGCGATGTCACACAGGGCGGTGTCAGATCGGCGCCCCGACCACGGACATGTCTGGGGAACGCTTGAAGTTCAGGGCGAAAAGTGAACATGAACAGGCAGAACTCAGCGATGACGATCTCGTCGCCTATCTCGTCGCAGCCCGCGACTCCGGCCAGGACGCTCAGTTTCGGCTCGCGGCCGGCATCCTCGTCTTTCGCCGATACGAAGTCCAGCTCAACATCATCCGGACCCGGGTCACCTCCGGAGAGGATGCCGAGGACCTTGTGACCCTGGTGATGGAACAGACGATCCGGGCCTCGTTCGAAGGCGAGCACGCCGGCGAGTTCTTCCAACTGATGAATACGATCCGGCGCCGGAGACTGGCCGACTACTACGAGGCGAAGAAGCGACAGCTCGATATCGACCACGGTCGGCCAGACGATCCCCCTGCCATCGATGAGGTTGCGGACGGCGACGACTTCGCCACCGCAAGCGACTTCAGGATCGTGATGGAGGATGTGCTCGTCGATTATTCCGGGCGCAACCGGATGGTGGTTGAACGACGGATGGACGGTATGTCTTCGAAAGAAACCGCTGAGTCAGTGGCGGCGTCGGGGGTCGATGGCGGCGAAGCCATCACGCCGGCGAACGTCGATCAGATTTTCTCCAGATTCAAAAAGAAGATGCGCGAGGCGCTGTCGGACCAGGACGACGACACCCAGCCGGCGGGAACAGTGTGAACCGCTCCGACGATATTTTCGACCGGTACATCGATGCGTATCGCGAAGGGGAAGCCGACCCCAGGCCTTTCCTCGATC
>JBBRVF010000169.1:0-4256 GCA_038247145.1 Solirubrobacterales bacterium
CACGGAGTCGAACTCGAGAAGCTCCCGTACTTCCTGGTCGGCGAATGCCTGTGGCGGACTGACGATCTCTTCGACGGGCCGAACCTCGCAGATCACCCATGGCAGCCCGTAGAAGGTGAGTAAGAGGGGGGCGACTCGGGTGGCTGCCTCAGGCCGCGCGCTTGCGGGCTGCGTCCTGAGTTCGACACCAGCCAGACCCCTACTCATCACTTCGCCGAGTCGGATCGGATGAGGACCCGTTTCAGGCTGCGAGAACCTGCGCATCAGATCGGCGTCACGAACGAGCAGCGCCCGGAGCGTTCCCTCGGGGTCCGGAACCCTGTTCGCCGCCACCTCCGATGCCCGATCCGCGGCCGGGCCCTCGATCGACGACAACCGGTAGCCGCACTTGCGGCAGCCGAAGTAGATGTCGGGGCTCGCATGCCATTCGACGGAGAGGTGGCGAGGTTTCCTCATCGCAGGATCGTCCGATCCGGCGCAGTCCGGGCAGGGCAGTCTCCTGCGAGCGGCTTCCCGGGCCCGGCGCTCCGGCGACCCGTGATCGGTGTAGTACGAAACGTCCATCTTCCAGGAAGTCAACGCACGAGGTCTGCATCTGTCAGTCCCTGTCTGCATGAGAAGGACCTGCGCGATCAGATACCGTCGGTAACGACCCGAGCCGTGACCGCGGCTCGCGATCCACTCGGGTAGCCGACCATCGAAAGCGATCACCGAAATCCCGCAGCCAACTCCCCGGACGCCAGCTATGGCGCCGCGGATTCCGACCCCGAGATCCGGCCAGAGCCGCTCCCGCAGCCGCCCAGCCGCGAAAGGCTCGAGGATCTGATCGACACCCTGCCCGCGATCGTCTACATCGCGGAAATGGGTAGATCCGGCCGCTGGCACTACGTCAGCCCCCAGATCCGTCATCTGCTCGGCTACGAACCCGAGGAGTGGATGGCGAACCCGGGCCTCTGGTACGAGTCGATCCACCCGGATGAACGCGAACACGCGCTCTCCTTCGAATGCGAAGAGTGGATCGGGGAGGACGCGGTCCCTCCGGCGGAGTACCGAATGCGGACCAAGGACGGACGCTACGTCTGGGTGCTCGAACAGGCGAGGCTCGTCCCCGACGAGGAGGGAGGGCCGACCCTCTGGCACGGGGTAATGCAGGACATCACCGAACTCAAGCGGGCCCAGTCAGAGCTCGCCGCGAAAGCCGACCAGCAGGCGCTCACCGCCCGCCTCGGGGAGGCGGCGACCCGGATCGGCGACCAGGACGAGCTGATCCGGATCGCGATCGACGGCCTGATGGAGCTTGAGGGCGTGATCGAGGCCGAGATCTGGGAACGAGATGGTGACAAGCTCCACCTGCGACGCCGGTCGAACCGCGAAGGACCACCGATAACGGTCGATTTCGAACCCGATCGTTATCCCGGTGCCGAGATCGCGCGCGGTGAAACCATCCACGTGGCCGATTGGGACAGCGACGAGCGCATGGCTCCATACAAGAAGTACCGCACCCCGGCGGTGATGAGCACGATGATCGTGCCGATTGCGGGGACCCGGAAACAGTTCGGCTTCCTCACAGTGAGCTCGTCGGTTGCGAACCGGTTCTCGGAGGAAGACGAAGACTTCCTCAGGGCCGCAACCAGCCTGATCGGCAGCGCCATCGAACGCGCACGAATAGAAAAGTCCCTGCGGCACCGCCTGCTCCATGATCCGCTCACCGAACTGCCCAATCGCGAGCTGTTCGGCAAACGCCTCGATGAGGCGATCGGCGAGTCGCGGGCAACCGGGCGCATGATCGGCGCGCTCTTCCTCGACATCGATCACTTCAAGCTGATCAACGACGGCATCGGCCACCACGTGGGAGACGAAACTCTGCGCGAAGTCGGCCGACGCCTGCTTGCCGCGATGCGGCCCGGCGACACCGTGGGCAGGTTCGGCGGGGACGAGTTCGGGATCGTGCTCAGGGCGATCGACAGCGCCGACCAGGCAGGTGCGATCGCCGACCGGCTGATCGAGATCCTGGCTGAGCCGATTCAGGTTGAAAGCAGCGAAATCGTGATCTCGGCCAGCATCGGGGTCGCGGTATTCGGCCTCGAATCGGGACGCGGAAGGACGGCGACCTCCCTGCTTCGGGAGGCCGATGCTGCCATGCACAAGGCCAAGGCCATGGGCAGGGCGCAGATCCATCTCTTCGACGAGCCACTTCGAAACAGCGCTCTCGGCCGACTCGAAACGGAGCGCGGACTTCGCTCGGCGATCGAAGCCGGCGAGCTGGTGGTCCACTACCAGCCCTTCGTCTCGTTGCCCCGGAACAGAATCATCGGATTCGAGGCGCTGGTTCGCTGGAACCACCCCGAGCGGGGCATGCTCCAGCCTGCAGAATTCGTACCCGTGGCAGAAGAAAGCGGCCTGATCAACCAGATCGATACGTGGATTCTGGCCGAAGCTATCCGGCAGACCGCGGTCTGGCATGCGATGGTCCCGAGCGACCAGCCGTTTTCGGTCTCGGTCAACGCATCGGCCCGTCAGCTCAGCCGTCCGAACTTGCCGGAACTCGTGTCAGAACTACTTGAGTCGCACGACTTGCCGCCGCAGCGAATCGCCCTGGAGATAACCGAGACGACCCTGATATCGGCGGTCAGTACCGCACATGGTGTGCTCGAATCCCTTGACGCGATTGGCGTCAGTCTCGCCCTCGACGACTTCGGGATGGGATTCTCGTCGCTGAGTTACCTCAGTCGCTTCCCGCTTGACGTGATCAAGATCGACCGGACCTTCATCGACCAGCTGAACGGCGGCGACCACAAGGGCGAAGCGATCGCCGACGCGATAATCCAGATCGGCAAGGCCCTGGGCATGACCGTGGTCGCCGAGGGAGTCAGCAACCCGGTTCAGCTGCGCATGGTCAGCGAACTAGGCTGCCGGGTCGTGCAGGGATATCTGATCGGGGCTCCGACACCGGCTGAGGAGGCCGGCGAGCTGCTTGCCGAATCGCTGGCCCGGAGGGCGGCTCAGTCCGGGGCCGGCGCCTGAACCTCAGCCGGAACGAAGGACGGACGGGCGAGGTCCAGAGGGTGCTCTTCGCCCGGAATCGCCACCAGTAGCTGGTGGATCGATACATCCCCTCGCTCGAAGGCGAGAGCGCTGGCCGTCATGTAGAGCCTCCAGACCCGCTCGCGCTCGGCTCCGACCTCGGCGATCGCCGCCTCCCGGTTTCTTTCCAGGTTGTTGACCCAGTGGCGCAGCGTCAGCGCGTAGTGCTCGCGCATCGACTCGAGGTCGCGGACCTCCTGCCCCGCCTCTTCGGCCGCGGCGACAACCGTCGCCACTTTGTGTAGCTCGCCGTCTGGAAATACGTAGTGCTCGATGAACGTGTTCGGGACTTCGTCCTCCTCGTGCCGGCGGCAGATTCCGTGGTGGAGGGCCAGTCCGCCCGGGACTCCGAGATCCGTGACTGTCTGCATGTAGCGGTCGAGCTGGCTGGAGCCGACGTGCTCGAACATTCCGACGCTGGCAATCTTGTCGTACGGCCGGTCCTCAGCCACATCGCGGTAGTCCATCAACCGCACTTCGCAGCGGTCTTGCAGTCCCCATTCCGTGATTTTCTGTGTGGCATACGCATGCTGTTCGTCAGACAACGTGATGCCCAGCGCCTTTACGTCATGATGCCGGGCCGCCCACAGAATCAGTCCGCCCCACCCACACCCGATATCCAGAAATCTTTCCCCGGGCTTGAGCTGCAGCTTGCGGCAGATATGTTCCAGCTTCTGCTCCTGCGCCATATCGAGGGTGTCATCGGGGGTCTTGTAATAAGCGCAGGAGTAAACGCGGTTGCGGTCGAGCCATAACCCGTAAAAGTCGTTGCCGACGTCATAATGGTGCTGGATATTCTTGCGGTCGGCCGGGCGGGTGTGCCGCCACCATTTCCAGACCTTCGATCGGTTGCGATAAGTGGTCGAAGCCCCGGAAACGAGGTCTTCGCCGAGGCGTATGGTTTCGCGGATATCACCCTCGAGATCGAGGTGACCTTCCACGTATGCCTTGGCAATGGCGCCGAGGCTGGGGTTGGCGAGAGACGCCAGGGCAATCGGCGAATTTACCGTCAGCCGCAAATGGGCATCGGTACCCGAGCGAATGGTATTGCCATTCCATAGCGTCATGCTGATAGGCAACGCGGCGCGCTTCAGGCGTTGCTCGAGCATACCTATCATGCGGGATTCCAGCATCGCGTTCCTCGAAAATTCGGTTCGCTCCAGTGACAAACG
>JBBRVF010000170.1:0-4247 GCA_038247145.1 Solirubrobacterales bacterium
GGGATCGAAGGCGACCAGCACCGCTTCGGCGTGACCGGTCCCCCCGGAGCAGACCTCTCCGTAGGTCGGGTAGGGCGTAAAGCCGTTCTGGTAGCCGACCGCAGTCGTATAAACGCCGTCGAGGTTCCAGAACAGGCGCTCGGCTCCCCAGAAACAGCCGAGAGCGAAGTAGGCGGTTTCGATCCCCTCTGGATATGGCGGCTGGAGAGGCGCGCCGAGGACGGTGTGGGAGTCGGGTATCTGGAAGGGGTAGTCCTCACGTCCGGGCAGGGCTGCCGAAGAATCGGGCATCGTCGTATCTTTGCGGCCGAAGAGCATGTACCGATGCTACTCGGGTGCAGGCATGCGTCCGGCCATCTGGGAATATCCCGCTGCGCTGGGATGGATCCCGGTATCGCCGCTGATCACCCAGGGCGGTCCGACTGCCGGTCCTTCGCAGAAGGAGAGCGGGTGAAGGGCGAGCAGTTCATCCTGGGTCGGGTCCGACTGGACGCTGGGGCCGTCGACCTCGAAACCCGCCCACGAACAACTGAACTTTGAGGGATAGAGCGGCTCCATGTCGATGCCGACGTCGAACCTCGGCGGGGCGACCACTGCGATGCGATCGGTCGATACCGCGGCGGCCTGATCGGCGATCACCTGGTTGAGCAGTTCGCCCATCAGCTCGATCTGGGTGGCGCTGTAAGCGATCGCGGTGGACGGAACCGACAGGTGGTACTGCATCAGCACGATCTGCGAGCTGGTGTTGTTGACCAGGGAGGTGTAGAGATCGTTCAGCCGCTGGGCGAGGTCGATCGATGCGAAGGCCGCCTCGATGCAGGCCCTGTAGTCGCCGAAGAGGTCGGACTCGACCGCGCAGCCCATGTTGTCGATGCCGAAGAGCATGTCGGAGAGCAGTGGGTTGGCCCCCATCGTCATCACGACGTAGTCGGGGTTCTGCTGCTGGATGTCGAGCAGGGTCGAGTGAAACTGTCCGCCCGGCAGCCAGTCGTTCGGAGCCGAGCCGGTCACCGCGTAGTTGCGGTAGTCGGTGATCCCGTACTCGTTCGCCCACTGGGCAGCCCATGAGATGTTCCGGGAGAGCCCGTAGTCGGGCAGGTAGTCCGGGCTGGTGCCGACACTGCTGTTGCGGTTCGACGAGTTCGAAGAGCAGGCGTCGTTGAAAACGGTCGCGCCGGGCCGACACCGGAGCAGGTCGGTGATCGGCATCGACCTTCCCGTCTTGCCGAAGTAGCCGAAGCCCGCGGTGACCGAGTCGCCCATGGCCCGGACAGAGATGCTGTCGGCCGCAGTTCGGGAAGAGCGGACCTGCACCGTGCGATAGACCCGGCCGCCGCTCCGGAGCCTGCCGAGCAAACGGAAGCTGTCCGAGCCGAGTTGCGCACTGCTGCCCGAGAAGGTGATGGTCTTCGGCGAGACATCGGCGGCCCCGCGATCCGGGACGCGGTCCACGGTCCAGTTGGTTCGAACCCCGCAGCGCGGTGCTTTCGCAAGGACCGGATCGCCGCCGGCCTGTCTCAGCAGCAGCGGAGCGGTGCTGCAGCGGGAGGTCGGGGCCCTGCGCACCGAGGCCTGGCGCCGGCTGCCCCGGAAGAGCGGCTCGCCCCTGCTCACGTCTCCGGCAAACAGGCTCGCCGTCACGGTCGTATCGATGCCGACCCGGGACCCTCTCTTCAGGAGACGAAGCGAAAGCGGCCGATTCACCCTGAGCACGTGTACGAAGCGGAACGTCGTGCGTCGGTCCCCGGTACGCGGATTGCCACCGTGGGGACGATCGATGACCGACTTGCGGACGGTCTTGCCGCCGGGAAGCCTGACCGTTGTCCGGAGGCGGACCTTCCTGCCCGAGACTTCGAGCGGGTAGTTGACCGGCACCAACAGGACCGGCTGACTCCATCGCCGCCAGGGTTGGCTTCGAAGCGGCGCGGCGAGCGAAGATTTGCCGACGTAGATCAGGTTCCTCGTATTGGCCGGGGTCTCCGCGGCCGAGCCCTGAGCCTGCACGCCGCTTGACGCGGAGGCCCCTGGCGCAGGGCCGGCGAGCAGGGCCATGGTGGCGAACGCGGACGCCGCCAGGGTCAGGGCTGATCTGGTACCGCCGGACACGGCCCCCAATCTATCGCTGCCGGGTCTGTCGATCAAGAGTTTCATGCCGCTGAAACACCCGGGCGGGCCCGAAGTCTCTGTCCGGCGAGAACCGACCGCACTAGACTTGCGCCAGTGAGCGGCGTGAGAACCATCGACGAGACCGATTTTGGAGTCACCTGGGTGATGGACGAGCCGATGGCGCGAGCCTCGCATGCCCTGGTCAGGGACGGCCGCGTCTGGATCATCGATCCGGTCGACGATCATGACGCGATGGCAAAGGTTGGCGAACTCGGGGAACCCGCTGCCGTTCTCCAGCTGCTCGATCGTCACAACCGGGACTGTCAGGCAGTCGCCGACCGCCTCGGTATCCCGCTCGTTGTACTTCCGGACGAGGTCAAGTCGACCCCCTTCAAGACGATCCGCGTAGTCAACAACCGCCTCTGGAAAGAGAAGGCCCTCTGGTGGCCGCAGAAGCGCGTGCTGATCGTCGCCGAAGCCCTGGGCAGCAACCGGATGTACAAGCCGACCGAGGCCGGGGCCGGAGTCCACATCGGCATGCGGCTGACCCCGCCGAGAGAATCACTGGGCACCTACCTGCCCAAGCACCTGCTCTTCGGCCACGGCGAGCCGATCCACGGGCCGGAAGCGACGACGGCGCTGCAGGAAGCGCTCGACCGTTCGCGCCGCGACATCCCCGGCGCGGTGATCGGTTTTCCGCGGGCCTTCACCTCGAAGTAACCGGGCTGCCACCTCGGCAACCCGGGGAGGACTCCCCCCCGAGCCGGCCGCCGACAACGTCAACCAGGGCGAGAAGCGTGACAGTTCCTTCGTCTCCAACCCCGACCTCAAACCGCCGCCGGTCAGCGTCAACGTCGAAGCCAACGGCACCGAGGAGGGTGACATCTTCCTCGCCCCCAAGAGCGACGGCAAGATGATCCTCGACGACAATGGCGAATTGGTCTGGTTCGACCCGGGGGAGACCGCCGATTTCCGCGTGCAGGAGTACCAAGGCAAGCCGGTGATGACCTGGTGGCAGGGCGATTTCGACACGATCCTGGCCGGTTTCGCCAACGGTGCTTTCCAGATCATGGACGAGAACTACGAGACGGTCGCTTCGGTCGCCGCAGGCAACGGCTACCGCGGCAACCTTCACGAGTTCCTGATCACTTCGGACGATACGGCCCTGATCACTGTCTACGGGCCCGTGGTCACCGACCTGACTTCGGTCGGCGGGCCGACCGACGGAGTAGCCATGGACTCGGTCATCCAGGAAGTTGACATCGTCACCGGCGAGGTGCTGTTCGAGTGGCACAGCCTCGACCACGTCGGAGTCGACCAGGGTCAGACCCCCTTCACCGAGCGCTCCTCCTACGACTACTTCCACATCAACTCGGTCAAGGAGGATGACGACGGCAACCTGCTGATCTCCGCAAGGAACACCTTCGCGATTTACAAGATCGACCGCGAGACCGGCGAGGTGGTCTGGCAGCTGGGCGGCCCCGAAAGCGATTTCCCGCTCGACGAAGAAACCACGATCACTGCCCAGCACGATGCGCAGCGGACCTCGGACGGCTACATCAGCCTGTTCGACAACGCGTCCTTCTCGCCCGACCCGTCGACCAACGTCCGGGACCAGTCCCGCGGACTGATCCTCGACGTCAACGAGGAGGACATGACGGTCGAAGTCGTGCGCGAGTACGAGCACGACGGCTACCTTTCGCCTACCCCGGGCAACGTCCAGGAATTGCCGAACGGCAACGTGATGGTGGGCTGGGGTTCAACGCCGGCCTTCACGGAATTCACCAAGGACGGAGAAGTCCTGTTCGACGCCGGCATCACCGCGAGGAACTCGAGCTACCGGGTTTACCGGCACGTCTGGGAAGGCATGCCGCAGACGAACCCGAACATCGGCGTTCAAAGCGGCCCGGGCAGCCCGACGGCATACGCAAGCTGGAACGGAGCGACCCGGGTCGAGAGCTGGCAGGTTCTCAGCGGACCTGACGCCGACTCGCTCGAGCCGGTCGGCGACACGGTCGCCAGGACGGTTTCGAAACCGGGTTGCCGCTTTCGGACACGGACGCTTTCGTGGCAGTCGCAGCGATCGACGAAGACGGAGAGACCCTCGGCAGCTCGCAGACCCTGAGGGCTTCCGCCACCAA
>JBBRVF010000171.1:0-4236 GCA_038247145.1 Solirubrobacterales bacterium
TGCCAGAAGCCGTCCGGCCGAAGCTCGGGCCAAGGCTCCCGGACGGTCGTCCGACGACCGCTCAGGCAGCGGTTCGCGCAGGGACTCGATGCCTGCGGTCAGCGGGGGCGACGTCCCCGAGTTCCTTTCCTGAGCCTTGACCTCGCGCGGGGTCGTCGCCGCCGGTCATCCGCTGACTGCCGAGGCGGGCGCGTCCGTGCTGCGCGACGGCGGAAACGCCGTCGACGCCGCGGTGGCTGCGGTACTGGCCTCGTTCTCGGTGGAGAGCGCTCTGACCGGATTCGGCGCCGGTGGCTTCATGATCGTCAAGGGACCGGGCGAGCCGGCCACGCTGATCGACTTCTTCGTGGCAGCACCGGGACTGGGCGGCCACGAACTCGGCGACGACCTCAAGCCGGTGCCGGTCCATTTCGACCCCAGGACGACCCAGGTATTCAATGTGGGCGCCGCCTCCTGCGCCGTACCCGGAACGGCTGCCGGATTGTCTCTGGCACTCGAACGCTTCGGTTCGGCGCCACTGGCGGACCTGATCGGGCCGGGGGTGATCCTCGCCCGCGAAGGTGCTCCGCTCAACCGCCAACAGGCCTACGTGCTCCGGATCCTCGAGCCGATCTACACGGCCACAGCCGCCGCTCGGGAGATCTACGCGCCCGAGGGCCGGATCCTCGGGGAGGGCGAGGTGTTCAGGTATCCGGACCTGGCTCTGGCGATCGAGCGCTTCGCCGCCGAAGGCAGCCATTCGATCTACGGTGGCGAGGTCGCTGCGGCGCTCGAGGAGTTCGTCTGCTCCCGGGGAGGTCGGCTCTCGATCGCCGACCTGGAGAGTTACCGCGCGATCGAGCGTGAGCCGGTCGTGGCGGCATTTGGCGGTCACCACCTGCTGAGCAACCCTCCGCCGTCGGCCGGAGGACTGCTGATCGCCTACAGCCTGGCCCTGCTGGAGCAGATGGGTGCTTCGGGCACGGTCGAAGTCGCGCGCGCGATGGCGGCGGCCAACCGGGCCCGCGAGGAGGCCTTCACCGAGTCGCTCGAGGCCGAGGGCTTCGCGGCGGACTTCCTCGACGAGGCGGCGGTTGCCCGCGCGCTGAAGCCGGATGACCGGCTCGGATCGACGACTCACCTTGCCGCAATGGACGGCAACGGTCTCTGCGCTTCGGTCACCTGCTCCAACGGCACCGGCTCGGGCATGGTGGTTCCCGGAACCGGCGTCCACCTGAACAACATGCTCGGCGAGGAGGACCTCAACCCGCTCGGATTTCACATGTCGGTGCCGGGGTCGCGGATCAGCTCGATGATGGCTCCGACTCTGCTGCTCAGGGACGGCGAGGTGGTGGCCGGACTGGGCAGTGCCGGGTCCAACCGGATCCGCTCGGCGGTGCTCCAGACGACGGTCAACCTGGTCGCCGGCGGAATGGACCCGCAGTCTGCAGTCGATGCCCCGCGAATACATCTCGAAGGCGGAATTTTCCAGGCCGAACCGGGTATCGATTCGGCGGCCCTGGAGATGCTCGAAGCGAGCGGCGAGGTCGTGCGCTGGGCCGAGCGCAACCTGTTCTTCGGGGGCGTCCAGGTCGTGGCCCGGGACCCGGCTACCGGCCTGCTTGCCGGTGGTGGCGACCCGCGGCGCGGCGGTTCGGTGAGTTTTGCCTGAGCAGGCCGACTTCGAAGCCGAAGGGCTGCTGGGCGGGGTTGACGAATCCGGCATTGAAGCGAGGGTGAAGCTGCTCAACTGGCTGCTTGAGCAAGGTGTCGGCATGGAGCAACTCAAGGCCGAGGCGGCGGCCAACCGGCTCGCCCTGATGCCGGTCGACCTGGTGCTCGGCGTCGATCGCAACCGCTATACACCCCGGGAGATCGCAGCCGAAAGCGGCCTGCCGATCGAGGACTTCCTGAGGCTGATCGCTACCCTCGGTTTTCCCAGGCCGGATCCCGACCAGCGCACTTTCGACGACGCCGACCTGGCCGCGGCGATCCGGCTTCGCCGGCTTGAAGCCGCGGGTGTCGCCACCGACAAACTGCTCGAAGTGACCCGCCTGATCGGCAGCTCTGCCTCAAGGATCGCCGAAGCCCATCGCGAGATCGCTGCCAGCGGGCTGGTCGACCCGGACGCGGACGAGTTCGAGGTCGCGATGGCTCTCGGCGAAGCGGCTGAAGACCTGCTGCCACTGGGAGAGGAGGCTGTCAACTATGCACTCAGGCTCCACTTCGTGGATCAGATGCGAAACGAGGTTGTGGCCGCGGCCGAACCGGGCAGCTTCGGCCGGGTCAATCCGACCGAGGTGTCGATCTGCTTCGCCGACCTGGTCGGTTTCACAAGACTGGGCGAGCGCAGCGAACTCGAGCGCCTCGGTAGTGTCGCCAAGCTGCTCGAATCGCTGGCGATCGATGTGACCAACCCCGAAGTCCGGCTGGTCAAGCTGATCGGCGATGCGGCGATGCTGGTTTCACGGGACGGTGAGGCGCTGCTTGATGCCGCCCTTCGTTTCGTCGAAGTTGGTCAGCAGGCCGGGGACGATCTGCCCGCGCTCAGGGTCGGGGTCGCCCGGGGAGACGCGATCTCCCAGGGCGGCGACTGGTTCGGCCATACGGTCAACCTCGCCAGCCGCATCACCGAGGCCGCTCGCCCCGACAGCGTTCTGGCAGAGGCCAATGCGGTAGAGGCGGCGGGCGACGCCTTCTCGTACTCCGGGGCGGGTCAGCACCGCTTCAAGGGGCTCAGCAAGCCGGTCAGGCTGTTCCGCGTCAGGCGCCCAGCCTGACTGCCCGCATCCGGTCCCATGCCGCGGCGAGCAGGGCCACGACGGTGAAGACCTCGAGCCTGCCGGCGATCATCAAGACGCAGGCAACGGCCCGGTTGAAGTCTGAAAGTGCCTCGTAAGTCTGCAGCGCCCCTACCTCCCCTATGCCGGGTCCGACCATGTTCAGGGTCGCCGCCGCGGCGCTGAGCGCAGTCAGCGGATCGAGTCCGCCGGCGGCCATGGCCAGCACACCCACGCCGTAGACGAGCATGTAGATCAGGAAGAAGCCGAGGACTGCCCGGCGCACCTCCTCGCGGTAGACATGCGTCCCGATTCGCAGCACCCGGACAGCGTTCGGTCGAATCTGCCGCTGGAGTTCCTGGAAGGCCGACTTGCTGAGCAGCATCACGCGGATCACCTTGATTCCACCAGCAGTCGAGCCGGCACAGGCCCCGATGAACATGCTCACCAGGATGGTGGTCCGCGCGAACGAATTCCATCCGTCGAATTCGGCCGTTGTATAACCGGTGGTCGTGATCACGGTGGTCACGCTGAAGACCGAGTCGAGGACCGTATCGCCGAATCCGGTCGCGTGTCCGGACAACCAGAGGCTGATGCCGACTGCCAGCGAGACACCGAACAGAATGGCCAGAAAGCCGATTACCTCCGAGGACTGCGGGCGAAGCCCTTTGCCGCGAATCGCCCGCCAGTAGAAAGCGAAGTTGATACCGCCGATGATCATCCCGGCCACGGCAACGATTTCGATCGCGATCGAGTCAAAAGCTCCGATCGAGGCGTCACGAGTCGAGAAACCGCCGGTGGCGATTGTGGTCATCGAGTGGTTGATCGCATCGAATGGCCCCATTCCGGCGAACAGGTAGGCGAACGCGGCGACCGCAGAGAGGACCAGATAGATGCCGGCGATGATCTTTGCCGTATCAATGATTCGCGGGGTCAGGCGGTCGCTGGTGACGCTTGAGGTCTCGGCGTAAAACGCCTTCTGGATACCCGGTCCGCTGATCGGAGCGATCGCCACGACCAGCACGACGATCCCGATTCCGCCCAGCCACTGCATCAGGCTGCGCCAGAGCAGAACGGCCTGTGGCTGCTGCTCGATGTTGCCGAGCAGGGTCGCCCCGGTGGTGGTGAAGCCGCTGACCGACTCGAAGTAGGCATCCAGGGGCGAGTCGAAGGCACCGGCAGCCAGCAGCGGAGCGATTCCCGTGGCCGAGGCCAGGGTCCAGGCCAGGGTGACGGCCAGAAGGCCGCCGACCGGGGTGACGCTGAAGCTCCTGCGATCCGGGTCGAGAGCCGCGGTCAGCAGGAGAAGGCCGACCAGCAGGGTGACAGTGCCGGGGACGGCGAAAGCCATGCCCGACTGACCGTCGACGAATCCGACCGTCGCACAGACCAGCATCGCCAGCCCGCTGGCGGAGAAGGTGCCGCCGAGAGTGAGGCCGATCAGGGGCGAGACCGGGAGCCGCAGGCGCGAGATCAA